>CAYWZS010000010.1:0-68146 GCA_964462905.1 uncultured Anaerolineaceae bacterium | reverse complement strand
GTTCGCCGTCGCTACCCACATCCTTACCATCATGGCTTCCAAGGAAAAACCCGTTACCTCACGTGCCCTGTCGGAGAGTGTGAACACGCACCCTGTTGTCGTCCGGCGGATCATCGGAAGACTACAAGATGCTGGCCTCGTACACACGCAAATGGGGGTTGATGGCGGAACCTCGTTGTTACGCCCTGCCGATCAGATCACCCTTTTGGATGTCTACCGCGCCACAGGCCAGGGGGATGTCCTGGCAGGTCACACCAACCCACCCAATGCCAAATGTCCCTTCGGGGCCAACATCCAACCCGCGCTGGAAATCTACTTCCGTGACGCCCAGGCCGCGCTTGAGGACAAACTCGCCCAGGCCACCATTGCGGACATCGCCGCTGATATTCGCGCCCGAGCCAAAGACGTGTAGCACGGCCTTCCCCACCTAGCCGAGATACTCGGTTAACTTCTCCAGCAACGTGTTAATGCGAATCGGCTTCACCAAAAAGCCCTGTGCTCCAGCCTCAACAACCTCTGTCGGGTCAAGCTGATACCCAGAGGCCGTCACCAGAATCACTGGAACCTCAGCAGTGGTTGGGTCTTGCCGCAACCGTCGGCACACCTCGTAACCGTCCATATCTGGCATTTTAATGTCCAAAATGACAATATCTGGCACCAGCTTCGCGGCCACCTGCAATGCCTCCTGACCAGAGCTGGCCGTATGGGGGACCAACCCGCCTCGTGCGACCATTGTCGATAGAAGCTGGCCGTTCATCTTATCATCGTCAACAATCAACGCAGTGCGTTCTTGGGAAGTTGGCATGTGCAAACCTTAACAACGTTGCTTTAACTTATAGATGTATTGATGTTTGTTTAACGCATTAGTTCATTCTAGCACTCTTGGTAATGAATAGAATAGTAAACCCATAAAAACGTTTGCATCTCTATCATCTCACACTTACTCGCCCTCTATACACTGTTCCTGTCAGTACTATGTCGTTAAAGGATTCAAATAAAAAATGCTAAAAAAGCCCTCATGTATTGTTGTCGGCGCGGGGATGGCTGGGTTAGTCGCCGCCGACCAACTTCAAACCGACGGCTGGCAAGTCACCATCTTGGACAAAGGGCGCGGTGTCGGCGGACGCATGGCCTCTCGCCGTGTGGGGGACGCTCGCTTTGACCACGGCGCACAGTATTTCACCGTCCGTGATCCACGTTTTCAGGCGCTTGTAGATCAGTGGCTTGCGGACGGCGTCAGTGTCGTATGGGCCAACGGGTTTACAAAGCATGATGAGAACACGTCCGGCGGCTCACATCCACGCTATCGTGGTGTGGATGGCATGACGGCAATGGCAAAGGCAATCGCGGCGCAGTTAAACGTTCACACCAGCACCAAAGTTACCGCAGTCAATATCACCAACAATCGTTGGAACCTGACGGCAGCTCATCTCGGCACGGACGCTGAAACCGTCCACACTGCCGATGCCCTCCTCATGACCCCACCAGCCGAACAGTCCCTCATACTGATGCGTAGTGGCAACGTCACGCTCCCCGCAGATGTCAGCACAGCCCTGGAGCGTATCGCGTTTAACCCGTGTTTCGCGGTTCTCGTTCAATTGGATGCCCCGTCCAACGTGCCCAAACCCGGTGGCGTGTTTATGCCCGGCGAGCCGCTATCATGGATCGCCGACAACCAGCAGAAGGGTATTTCTACAACGCCCGCTGTCACGCTGCACGCTGGCCCCGCGTATACCCGCGCCCACTACAATAACGACCCCGACGCCGTCGCCCATGAGTTGATTGCCGCCGCTCGTGAGGTGATCGGGCCAGCCCAGGTCGTCGGGTTCCAGGTGCAACGGTGGCGCTACAGCCAACCAAGCGTGATGCACCCAGAGAAAACCCTGTTTCGTGCTGTACCCGCGCCACTGGCCTTCGCCGGGGATGCCTTTGACGGAGCCAAGGTAGAAGGGGCCGCCCTTAGCGGCATGGCCGCCGCCGACGCCCTCAAAACACACTTTGCGGATGCCTAGGAATGCGGTACGCTCGTGCTGAATATACTTAACCCCAACTTAAAGACAGGAAATCGTAGGCTCATGGCTCTCGTTCTGCTCAGTAACCTTGCGGCCACACTCATCATGGTCGGCATCATCTGGTTCGTGCAGGTTGTCCACTACCCCCTCTACACCCGCATTAACCCAGACGCCTTCCCCAACTACGAAGTTGCCCACGTCAACCTCGTGACGCTTGTCGTCGGCCCAGCTATGTTCATTGAGGCGATCACGGCACTCCTCATACTCATCAGCCCACCACAGAATGTCCCCTTCTGGTTGTTGCTTGTCGGGCTGGGTCTTGTCGGTGTCATCTGGGTCGTCACCGTTTTCGTCAACGTCCCCCAGCACAATGCCCTATCCTATAGCTTCGACGCCAATATCCACCGAACCCTGGTTCTCACCAACTGGATACGTACCGTTGCCTGGACGCTGCGCGGGGGCCTTATGATCTACATCATTGGAAGGATGCTGGATGTCTAGCGCACCAATGGCGGTTGTCGGCGTGGACATCGGCGGCACCAAGATCAAGGCCTGCCTACAAGACCACACCAACACCGTCTCCCCCCATGTTGAGTTGCCTACCCCCCAGGCAGGCGCACAGGCCATTATCACCGCTATCGGTAACGCCTGTGAACAGCTTATCGCGGACAGCGCCTACCCAGTACGAGCCATTGGCATCGGCTCTACAGGGCTGGTAGACCCCGTCCGGGGTCGTGTCGTCGCCTCAACAGGTCACATCCCCGGCTGGCAGGATGTTGCCGTCACTGGGCCACTAGCATTACGCCTGGGGGTTCCGGTGTACATCGCCAACGATGTAAACGCCTTTGCCCTGGGCGAGATGGCAAGCGGAGCCGGGCGCGGCCACCAGAGCGCCCTCTGCGTAGCTGTCGGGACTGGCGTCGGCGGTGCGTTGGTGTTCAACAACGACCTGTGGACTGGGCGCAACTACCTGGCAGGTGAGGCGGGGTATCTCTTTGCGGGGTTCGACGGAGATAAAATGACGATTCTCGAACATTGTGCCGGGGGACGCGGCCTAGAAAGCACCTACCAACAGCGCACCGGGGCATCTGAACGCATCTCCCTGAAAGACATTAGCCGTCGCGCCCAGGAAGATAACGACGCAAACGCCAAGGCAGTCATCACGGCAGGCGCACACATATTAGGGTCTGTACTGGGAACGGTCCTCACCTTCTTCGACCCCGATGTCTGTATCATCGGGGGAGGGGTCCCCAACATCGGCCCCTTATGGCAGGAGCCATTCGTCGCGGGAATGCAAGCCGCCCCACTCCACAACACCGACACAGCACCGATCAAATGGGCCGAACTAGGGACGAACGCGGTGATGTTAGGGGCAGCAGCCCTCGCCTGGAAGTCGTTGGGTGTTACTCCGTCACCGTAACCTTGTTCAAACCACGGGGCGCATCTACGGACAACCCCCGTGCCCGTGCCAACTGCCACACGAACACCTGCCCCGGCACAACCGCCGTCATGGGACTCAACCACTCTGGGACCCCCGTAGGCAGTGACATGAACTTCGTGGCTCGCTCACGCACCGCCTCAGCGTCCGAGATAATCAGCGTTTCCGCCTCCTTCTCACACAGTTGCTTCAGCAGGTCAAGCTGACGTTCGAACACGGCCCCGGTCGGCATCACCATCATCACTGGGAAGCCAGGCTCCACCAACGCCATCGGCCCATGTCGGAAGTCCGCCTCGCTGTATTGTTCGCCGGTGATGTAGCATAGCTCTTTAATCTTCAAACTAATCTCAAACGCTGTCGCGTAATTGTAGCCGCGCCCAATAACGACATATTGATCCATGTAGCGATACCGCTCAACCCAAAGTGGAATATCAGCCACCGCTCGCTGCACCGAGTCAGCGACGTAGTCCGGCGCATGATGCAGTATGGCGTTGAACTCTGCGTTTTCCTCCAACGCCCCCACCAACATTGCCACGGCCATTAGCTCCGACGTGTAGGTCTTGGTGGCTGCGACACTACGCTCTTGCCCCGCGTGCATGTAGATGCTGTGCGCCGCTGCCCCCGCCAACGGTGACTCTGGATCGTTGGTAATCGCCAATGTGAGCGCCCCCAACCGGTTGGCGTCGGCAACCACCCGCCGGATGTCCTCCGACGCACCCGACTGTGAAATGCCAATCACCAGGGCACTCTGCATGTTCGGCGCAGCCCCATACAGGGTATGAACAGACGGCGTTGCCAACGACACCACCATCCCCACACGCACCCCAAACAAATACTGCGCGTAACGCGCAGCATTGTCGGATGTGCCCCGTGCAGCAATCAGCACGTAGCGTGGGTTGTACTCGCGAATCGCAGCGGCAATCTGCTGAATGTTCTCGTGTTCCTCGCGCAATAGTTCGCGCAGCACATCCGGCTGCGACAGGATTTCTTGCTCAAGATGGCTTTTCACAAATCGCTCCCCACAAATTGTTGGTCAGGTCAAAGTCATACCATCATTCTACACAAGTTCAACTAGACTAAACCAATGAATCTACCCTGGAGACGATTGTCGCCACGAATTGTGTGATCGGTTCCGGGTCACTGCCGGAACTTTTAACGATTTCGTACTCCGCCACGACCTCCTGCACAGCCACCGTGTATTGCGCCCCACCATGCCGCAGCACCACCCGCCAAGACTTGTCCCCGGTTGCCTCGTTAATGACAGGTACGAGCGCATCCACGGCGTTATCCTCTATTTCTGCACGCACACTCGCCAACGCCGCCTGGGTTGGCATCCCGTACACAGAACGTCCCCGTAACTTCGGCGTGTACACCTGCCCCGCCTGGGTTGCAGCCAGTACCGCCGACACGTCATCCGTATCTAAATGCCCATAAAACGTCCCATAGGGGAAGGCAATCAACGTCCCGGCGAAGCGATGCCCACCAATATGCGTGGACTGCCACACCTGCGCCGTCTCCCCAGCCGCGTCCCGCAACGCCTGGTAAATGCCCCAACCGTATTTGCCACAGGCACGGTCACGTTCTTTATGAGCGCACACAGTAAACAACGGTGTTTCTAACAGCACACCTGTCCCCGGCTCCCCACGTAGCATATCGGACAACGGCACATCGGTCAGCGCGTCATAGGTTTCGAGTTCGAGCGCGTAAACCGTCCCGCCCTCGGCTGTCGGCCTCGCAACATAGGCCATCAGCGGCCCATTGGTGCGCCCCTGCTGCCGGATGAACATCGGTTTTACGCTCAGGCCACTAGCCTTAATGGATGCCTGGATATGGGCAGTTACCGCCTCACGCAGCGTGTTATTTCCCGGTTTCGCGGCCTTCGGCTGCCACGCCTCGCGATACTCCAGCAGGAAATACGCATCATTTTGCGGCGCAGTCGCCGTCAATGGCTCCCTAAGCGCCCGTGATACGTCCGAACAGAAATCGACCATCGTCATATTCCCTTTTTGCCATCAAGTTATGATCTTTTTCGGGCGCAGACGCGGGGGGGCTTACCCCGCCAGCCGGGTGATGGCCTGACGCATCCCCGCCAGAATGAAATCGTCATTGTGGCTCATCACATCCCATTGGAAACGCAATGTCCGCACATCTAGCATGACGTACAGCATTTCCGCAGCATAACGCACATCCTCACCGGGACGCAACTGTTCCAACAATCCGGCTATCGTCTGCCACCACCAGAAATGCGCCTGATGATGCAATTCCAACTCACCGCTATTGGCCTCCTCACACAACAACGCCCGGTTACGCCGCACAAACCGATACACCCGCTCAGTGAACCAGATGAGCTTGTCCAGCGGGTCATCATGGTTGTGCATGTATGCCAGCACATCCATCTGTAGGATGCGCTGGTCCTCGTCCAGCAACGCATGACACAACGCCGCCTTGTTGGTGAAATGCCGATACAGCGTCCCCTTGCCCACTTCCGCCGCGTCTGCAATCGCCGTCATAGACACAGCCTCAACACCCTGCTCATCAAAAAGCTGTTGTGCCGTCTCTAGCAGCAACGCCCGATTACGACGGGCGTCTGCACGGATGCCACTATTCTCGTCATGGATGGGAAGCAGCGTGTGATCGTTGTTCATAGCTAGAGTTTATCTCAAACACTAATTGGTATAGAAGCTGTAGAGGGCCATTACGTCACCCACCATTATTCTTATTATACCATAACTTCAACGTGACCAGCGGGGTGCAACACCACCGCACGCCCCTCCCCAAAGCCGGCCTTGGCATAACAGGGTACAACCAGCTTGCTAACTGTATCTGCGGAGAAATCGCGCACGAGCGCCACCACCCCACCCCCAAAGCCAGACCAACGCGCCCCGAACACATTCGGCTGCTCCATGACACAGGTCAGCATTGCCTCGGCAGGCGCATGGCCGATCTCATACTCATCACGTAGGCTCACATGGCTGTCGTTCATGAGCTTGCCGACAGTCGCCAATGCGTTGCTCCGCATCATCTCCCCTGCCAGGATCGTCCGCCCATTCTCCGTCAGGAAGTGCCGCGCTCGCTTGGAAAGCGCGTCCTCCAACGAATCCGCATCCTTCTCAAAGCGGCTCATGCTCAGGTCACGCAGATGGCTGACCTTGTAAGCACGCGCCGCTGTTGCACATTCCTCCGTCCGGGTTCGCACGATCTCGTCAAGCGCCAGGTCCGGCGCGACATCCGTATCCAGCATTAACACGCGAGCCTCCGGCGAGAACGCCATCTTCTCCACGTTCAACGTTCGCATATCCAAAAGCAGCACCGAGTTCGCCTCCGCCAACGCCACCGCATACAGGTCCGCCAACATAGACCGCCGTCCCAGGTAATCGGTCGCGCCCTTGTCCGCAATATTAGCCGTTGCCTGTGCCTCGTACTTGTAGCCACTGGTTTCCGCCAATGCCCGCCCAACCGCGATCATCAACGCTGCATCTGCGGCCATATCGACATTCGCCGGGATATCGGTCGCCATCACACCCTCCCAACCTTGCAGCATCAACCCTTCCGTGTTCAGCGCCCAGGCCATCGCGTGTAAAAACCCCGCCCCCTTTTGGCTTTCCAGGGCATCCAGTTTTCCCCCGTCCAACTGCACAATCCCTTCGTCCCACAGGGTATGTGCTTCGATCTTGTTATCCTCACGCGGACGCAGCGCGATCATCACGTAGCGGTCAACCGCCGTTGTCAGGACATACCCACCCGTGTAGCCCGTGTGTCCACCCATCAGGTTAACCCGCCCCGGCGCACGGACGAGCGCGGTTGGTGGTTCGCCGTAGCGTGCTTCAAACGCCTCTGTAATTTGCTTTTTCAATGCCATGTTTTCAACTCGCTCTAGTTGCACGGGGTCTACCCTCTCGCATTCAACATTATAAATATAACTTACCTAACATAGGGTTGCGAAAAGCTTCACATTTCGGATTGTGCATATTGTACAACCCAAACATTAAACAGACGTTGGCGAATGGTCTCCAACGGTATCAGAATCCTCTGCTAGAATGCACCCAAGACTTACCCACCACAGCGAAAGGCCACCGTACATGTGTGGGATTTGTGGAACCGCATCGGAATATGCCGCCGCATCGCAGGCTATGCTTGAGCGGATGTGTGCCGCGATGATTCACCGTGGGCCAGACGAGGACGGTTATCATCTCGAAGGTGGAATCGGCTTGGGGATGCGCCGTCTTCAGGTGATCGACCTGGAAACGGGTAAACAGCCCATCCATAACGAAACGGGTAGCGTTACGGTCATCTTTAACGGCGAAATCTACAACTACCGTGACCTCCGCCAGCAACTCATCGCCGCCGGGCACACCTTCACCACCGCCTCCGACACCGAAGTCATCGTCCATGCCTACGAAGAATGGGACTTCGACGCATTCAAACGCCTGAATGGGATGTTTGCCTTCGCCCTATGGGACACCGAACGCCGCAAGCTATGGCTCGTCCGCGACCGCACGGGGCAAAAACCGCTTTTCTACTACGACAACGAACCAAACTTAGTCTTTGCGTCCGATCTCGGCCCACTACTTGCTAGTGGCAAAGTCCCTCGCGTAATCAATGACGAGGCGATCTATCACTATCTGTCGACACAGTATGTCCCTGGCCCCAAAACGGTTCTCCAAGACGTGTACCAGGTACAACCCGGCCACGCAGTCTTATGGCAGGGCGGCACCCTAAGTCAACGGGAATATTGGTCCCCCTCCTACCAGGACAAGCTCAGCGCCCCGGACCATGAATGGATCGACCAAACCCGCAGGACCGTCACCACAGCCGTTGAGCGCCACCTCGCCAGTGATGTCCCCCTCGGCGCGTATCTCTCCGGCGGGGTGGACTCGTCAATCGTCGTCGGCCTGATGAGCCAGCTTGCTGCCGGGCGCGTCAAGACCTTCAGCATCGGCTTTGACGTGGCCTCCTACTCCGAGACAGACCACGCCCGCCGGATTGCCGAGCGTTTCAACACAGACCATCACGAGTTCATCGTCAGCGCAGAGCAAATTACAGACGTATTGCCCCAAGTTGTCGCCCACGCCGGGCAACCCC
The DNA here is from genome assembly GCA_964462905.1 of uncultured Anaerolineaceae bacterium. Lineage (GTDB taxonomy): Bacteria > Chloroflexota > Anaerolineae > Aggregatilineales > Phototrophicaceae > DAOTTY01. The sequence continues at coordinate 59,614 of CAYWZS010000010.1, read as the reverse complement.
TCGCGGATACATCCCTGATGGCAACCTTTCTCCTCGCAAAACACACCCGCGAACACGTTACCGTGGCCCTCACCGGGGACGGCGGCGACGAGGCCTTTGCTGGTTACACCCGCTACACCCTGGACCGTCTGCTACGCTACTATCGTTTGGTGCCGCCGTTCATCCGCAACTCCTGGGTCCCCGCCTTTGCCGGGCTACTCCCGGAAAACCCGGACATCCCCACCGACCGCAACGTCGTCACCGGGATTCGCCGCCTCGCCCAAGCTGCGTCCACATCCCACAAGGCCAGCATCCTCGCCTGGGGCAGCTTCTTCACGGAACAGCAAAAACGCGCCCTCGCCACTCCCGAATGGCTAGAACGTGTTCAAACACTTAAAACTGCCGACTGGTTCGCCGCCCGCTATGACACCCCACGCGCCAAAACCCATCTTGACCGCACCCTAATGGTCGATCTCACCTTCTACCTGCCCTATGACCTGCTCGTGAAGGCCGACCGGATGGCGATGGCCCACTCACTCGAAACCCGCGCCCCTTTCCTCGACAATGAGGTATTGGCGCTCACGTCACGAATGCCGGATAACCTACGCTTGCGCGGCCATACACAGAAGTGGGTGCTACGCCAAGCGTTCGCGGACCTGTTGCCGCCGGAGAACGTCAATCGGGTCAAACGCGGCTTCGGGATGCCCCTGGCGTCTTGGCTACGTGGTCATATGGGACATTACGTTCGTGAGATGCTATTGGACGACCGTACCATCAACCGGGGCATATTCCGCCGCGAGGCAATCGAAATGCTACTGGACGAACACATCAGCGGCCAACAAGACCACGGCCAACGCCTGTGGGCCTTGCTTGTCCTCGAACTATGGCTGCGTCAAACCATTGATGGGGACCGTACATGATCCAGGTAGGGCGATTCCCCTAGAGGAGACATATCAGCTCGATCAATCTTTGTTGCCATCTCCACATAACACAACGGAATAGACTAAAACCACTATTCATTACAAAATAGGCAATACCACCATTTATGTTTTAGTTTGTTACACTTTATTGATCTCCTCATTTGTCGTCTAACTCCTACTAAATTTCCTTTTGTAACGTTTGCCCTAGTGGTAAGCACAACACAACAGACGCAACTAACTGATACACGAGTTGCACGAAACCATCAAAACAAGGAGTTACTCTACATAATGAAGCGTATTGTTACCGTAATGCTATTGCTGGCATTTGCCGGGTTTGCAGCTCTACCCATGCTGGCGCAGGAAGATTCAGAAGGTACACAAGAAGTCAATGCCTCGGCGCTCATCAACGCCGAAAACCTTGTGGGTGAAATTTCCCCGATGACCTATGACATCGTGGCGCACACTTACACAGTCGGCTTTTCGATTATGTTAGCAGCACTGTTCTACTTCGTCATGACGATACGTAGCGTGGCACCACGCTTCCGCACGTCCTCCGTGCTATCCGTCGTGGTGATGGTCTCTGCGTTCTTGATTCTCTACTTCCAGACTGAGGCATGGCAACGCAGTTTCGCTTTCGATGCCAGCGCTGGGGCATACGCATTGGCCCAAGGTGCGGACGCCTTCTCAAACGGCTTCCGTTATCTGAATTGGCTCATTGACGTGCCAATGTTGCTGTTCCAGATTCTATTTATCGTGGACATCACGCGTGATCGGCGTAGCAATCTACGCAACCAGTTCTGGATCAGTGGTACAGGCATGATCGTGACTGGGTACATTGGTCAGTTCTACGAGGCACAGGCCAGCAACCTAACTTCCCCGTTCTACATCTGGGGCCTCATCAGCACACTGTTCTTTGTGCATGTGTTGTACCTGATCTACCGCGTCATCCAAGAGGGCAAGGTTGGAATGTCCGACCGGGCAGCGACGGTGTTTGGGTCCATTTGGCCGCTGTTCTTCGTGAGCTGGATGCTGTACCCAGGTGGTTACCTGATGCCCGTGCTATTCAACACAGGTGGTTTCCTGGGTACAGGGATAATCACCGAAGCAGGAATCGTTGGGCGTGCGCTGACCTACACTGTGGCTGATGTCGCCTCGAAGGTGATCTACGGTGTGGTACTAACGCAGGTTGCGCAGATTCGTAGTCAAGACGAGGGCTACGACTCGGAGATGGGCCAACAGATGCCAGAGGCCGCCCCAGCAACGGGCGACTAACCGACGGTCCAGCAAGTTTGTGGGGACGTGAACACGTCCCCACTTTTTTACCACACATTTATTAATCGTCAATCTACCATCATAAACACAACATGCGCGACGGTGCGTTCTCTGTCGCATCAATAACTACAAAGGAGACAACCCACATGACAACCGCAACAGTCGGCACAAAGCCCGCTGTGGTTGCCCCGGCAACGATGGAAAATCAACCATTCGCTGAAGAAACCAAAACGTTATTCCGCTGCGTCAGCGAGCAGGACTTTGACACACTCGCCGCGCTGTGTGACGATGACTTCGGCATCATTGACCTGGGAACCGATGGTGAAAGTGTCCCCATCGAGACCCGCGAGGAGTGGGAAAACTGGTTCCGCACGTTGTTCGCCAAGCTCAATGGCATGAGAGCAACGACACGCACTGAGATCGAGAAGTACCAGGCACTTGTGAACGGTGATATGGGTTATGGCGTGGTGGACTTTTGCCAGATTCTAGAAATTGGCGGCCAGGAAGCCCGTTTTTACTGTATCGTGACGATTATCTGGAAGCGGGTTGCAGGAGAGTGGAAAGAATCGCGCTGGCACTGCTCACTGATTCGCACGGAACAGTAAGGTAGATCTCTGGAATGAGCGCGAGTTGGACATTTCGACTGTCCAACTCGCGCTCGGATTCGACGAAGGGCTGTGCGCTGGCGTTATTTGGTCTGCTCGAACTTCTCCGTCGGGTCGGTCGTATCGACTGGTTGGGTAGACGGTGTGGGCATCTCGTCGGGTGCGGCCTGGGCACCAAAGCCAAGCGGGACGGTCGTCTGCGTACTGGTGTCTTTACTGTCAGCGGACGCCGGGGTTGTGCCGCTCAAGTCGCGAGGAGCGGCACCCTTAATAAGCGTCTGCTCGGACTCCTGCTGGGCTTGGGATGCCTGCTGCATCCACACACGGCGCTCATCCTCGAGAATGCCTTCAATATCCGTGACAAAGGCCGCAATAACCTCTTGGCTGTGTTGTTTTGTCTCGGACAAATTACGCCAGCGGACGATCTCTGCGTCAATGCGGCTGGCCGTAATGTGGTAATTGCCGTAGGTGTTACCAATCAAGTTCAGTTGCAGGTGCGTATTGATGGCAACTGCCGCAGCCGTCGTGATGACGATGTACGGCTCTAACGAAATGGCGGCCAACACCGCACTGATTCCGCCGATGGTAAGCGTCACCTTGCGCCAGTCTTTGATCTTCTCGTAATCCTCGTAAACCTTCGCCACATACCAGTTACGCTGTGACATCACGCGGTAGTTGATGTAATCTTCGACAGACAGTTCGTTGAAACCGTTGTCGTGCTCCGGGAAGTAGCGACCCGGCAACTTGTCCACTTTGCCCTCTGCGAAGTCTTTGTTTTGGTCCGGGTTGATTGTCTCGATCTTGCCTTTGCCACTGGTGTTGGCTCTCCATCGAACAACCTTAACCAAACGGTTCCACCAGATGCGCGGGGTAGAGTGCCGATAGGTGCCATCTTGGTCATCAATCAACTGTAAGAACGGCGGTGCGGTTTCCAATTCGTAGATGTCCCGGTTGATGGACTCAATCCGTTCCAGAAACGTCTGGCGGCATTTTTCTGCGTCACCAGCAAATTCCTGATAATCGCCCGCCCCCATACGGTACATGTAAATCTGGCTGCGGATACGATCTGCGCCGACCCGGTACATAATCCACGCTTTGAGGGGCGTGAACTGAGCCGCGAAGGCCAATGCCGCAGAAGTCGAGATTGAGAGAAACAGCAAGACCACGGTAAGTAGTCCCCCACTAATTGCCGTGATCCGATCCGCACTGAAGGGGAACCAGGGATAGGCCACCAACCCGTTTAACAGCCATCCCGCCAGCCAGGGAACACCAGGCAGCGTCTTGGCAACAGCGAGTACGCTCGTCAGGAAGATCAGCCAGATCACCCATTGGCGGAGGCCACTGTTAGAATCCTTCTGGGTCTGTGAGCCGTTACTATAGGTTTCGTATAACTCCCAGGCATAGGCGAGGACGGGATCCGGCTGACCAGAGGCCGCCACTTCCATCGTGTCCCAGTCTTCGCGAACGGGCTGTTGCGGTTTCTTCATGGTCGTCGCCTCCCACATATTGTGTACGGTCTGCTACTCAACTTGATTATAGCCCCGTTATCTGAATTCGGGCGAAAAAATCTCCGTCATTGGTCTGAACATCCACAGACAGTATCACAAGAACAGATGCTTCATGAGTGGCCGCAAATCGTGCATGTGAAAGACCTGAGAAGTGTAGGCTATGCTACGTTGCGGTTCATCTAACGCGCTATGATGATAAGAGATGTTTGATGAACAATCGGAGTAAAACTATGAAACGCATGGTCACACTAATCTTGGCGGTGTTGTTTACCCTAGGTGGGTTTACCGTGCTAGCGCAAGACGATGACATGATGGGTATGGTTCCCCCTGGCTATGATAGCTGGAAGCAGGTGCTAGAAGAAGCACGCGGCAGTACCGTCAATTGGTATATGTGGGGTGGCTCGGCAGCGATCAATGAGTTTGTGGATACATTCTATGGTGATCCGCTGCTGGAAGAATATGACGTCATGTTGAATCGCGTTCCGGTCAACGACACGGTGGACGCCGTGACGCTCGTGCTGAACGAGTTAGAGGCCGACGAAAACGCGGTGGGGTCTGTGGACCTTATCTGGATCAATGGGGAGAACTTCTTCACGTTGAAGCAGGCCAATGCGCTCTACGGTCCATGGGCAGAAACTATCCCGAACAGTGTGCTCGTCAACTGGGAGAACCCAGCGGTTGGGTTTGACTTTGGCGTTCCAGTGGAGGGGTTAGAAAGCCCGTGGGCGTCGGCACAATTCCAGTTGATCTACGATACGGCTCGGATGAGCGCGGACGAACTCCCCCGCAACTTCGACGAACTGACCACCTGGATTGAGGAAAATCCGGGGCGTTTCACTTACATCGCACCAGGGCCGGGGGCCTTCCAGGGGACGCGCTTCGTGAAGCAGGCACTCTACAGTATAAGTGGTGGGTATGAACAGTGGACAGGCGAATGGAACCAGGACTTGTTCGACGCGCAGAGTCCTGCACTTTGGGAGCTGCTAAACAGATGGGAGCCGAACCTATGGCGCGAGGGACAAGCGTACCCCGCAACAGAGAACGAACTCCATGCGCTGTTTGCCAACGGTGAGGTAGACTTCAGCATCACCCAGGCAGCGGCTGGTGCTGGCCCCGCGATTGAGGCCGGGTTGATCCCACCAACGGCCAAGGCGTTTGTGTTCGACGAGTATATGATCGGCGACTACAGCTACCTGACGATTCCAGCCAATGCCCCGAACAAAGCGGCGGCCCTGGTAACGGCAAATTTGATCCTCCGTCCAGACCGCCAAGCCGGACAAATTCAGCCGGAAACGGGTTTCGGCCTGGGCTACGCGATTGACATCAACCGGGTTGAGGACCAGGCCGACCAGATGCTACTAGAAGCAGCCTTCGCGGACCTAGGCGAAGCAGCGGCAGACCCGTCAGAACTAGCGGCGTCCTTCGCGCCGGACATGGCCCCAGAATCACAGTCGGCGGTCGAGGACGGTTGGGCAGCGAACGTGTTAGAGAACTAGACGACAAGGCGGGTCGCTGTTATTGGAAGTACAGTTCGTAAAGGCGGTCCCCAACGTGGCGATGAAAGGCCGCGTTGGGGTGAGAGTCGCGGATAGAGACAATGGACGCCGCCACACCCCGCTCGGCCACATCATCAAAGAGCTTCAGCACTTCCACGTGCGGGTACCCCTCGAACACCTGCGCCACGCGATCCACATAGGGGACACTGCCGATGGGGTCCACCATATTGGGAAAAATCACCACAATCAGGCGAATGTCTTGCTCGGCTGTGTAGTCCGCGAGATAGCGGAGTTCGGCGTCGTGGGCATTCCAGACGGCAAAGTTGTCGTAGGCGGCGTACTGCCACGCCCAAAAGGTATCATTGAAGCCGACGTTGTTCACATCACGCGTGTAGATGAAATCTGCCAGGTGCGACCGTTGTGCGAGTTCTGGCGGCGGGGGAAAGTCCGGGCCAAGGCCAACCTGAAGTGCCGCCCCCTCAATATCGTTGAGGGTGTATTGCAGAATGACCGTATCCGGGTTGGGCAGTAGCTCGAACGTCTCTAGCTTGTCAATCTGTTCCATTGTGGAGAGGCCGGGTAGCGCAGCATTGATAACGGCATAATCATCACCAAGATGATCTTGTAGCACATCCCCGAAGCGATCCTCGTTGTCCTCAATCGCCCACCCCGCACCGATGGAATCCCCCAGGACCAACACCGTTTCGCGCTCATCCCAGGTTCCCGGCTGCCATTCATGGTCACGATAGCCGTAGCTGTTGTCCTCCCAGTAGCGGGCCGCCCAGTTATTCGACGCGAGGCGGCCCTCGGTGGAGGCGTGGAACCAGCGGAAGTAGCCCTCTGCGGTACCGAGCAGGAAGGCTATCGCAAAGAACGTGCCTAACACGACCCGCGAGACGAGCGGCCAGTTCGGGATGCGCTCACGGTTGGAGAGCAACAGGTCGCCAAGCGTGATGGCAATCAGGATAGCAATTGTCATGGGAACCATAGGTGATCCTGTAACGTTAAAACTGGAAGTAGATGAAGTCGGGGGCGGCAGTGGCGGCGTAGTTGAAGATGAACACGATCAAAAGTGTTCCCGTCCCGTAAAGCGCGGCGTAACGGACAACCGGGCGCACTTTGTGCAGGTTGCCGATAATCTCGTACTTCTCATGGAGCCAGTCCACGGTGAGCAGCAACACGATAGACAGCAACATCGTGAACACCTCCATCTGCGGGGAAAGCACGATGTCCTGGGCCGCGTGGAAAATATCGAAGCCGGGGCGCAGGGTGTACAGGTGGGTGATGCCGTACCAGAGCGTGCCGAGGTCTGGGGAGCGGAAGAACAGGCACAATATCTGGAAGGTAAACACCGTCAGGATGATCTGTAACGGCTTGCGGACATTTTTGGGCCACTGCTTCGGGATGAACGTCACTTTGCGAACACGCATCATGAGTTCGACGACGACGAACAGGCCCGACGCAATGCCCCAGATCACAAAGTTCCAGCCGGCACCGTGCCACAGCCCACTCACCAGATACACGACCATAATATTGAATATTACACGGGGAATCCGGCGACGACTTCCCCCCAGCGGGAAGAAGATATAATCCTGGAACCATGTAAGTAGGGAGATGTGCCAACGTTGCCAGATTTCCGTGTGAGACTTGGCGAGAAAAGGTTGCCTGAAGTTCACCATGAGTTCGTAGCCCATCATCCGGGCGATGCCACGGGCGATTTTCGAGTAGGCGGCGAAGTCGCAGTAGATTTGCACATGGAAGAAGAAGCTCGCGAGCGTCACAGCGGGGCCGGAGTAACCGTAGATATCACCATAGACGTTATTGACATAAAGCGCGAGGTGGTCCGCGATGACCACCTTCATGAACACGCCCCACAGCACCAACTGCAACCCAGAGACGATTTTCTCGACATCAAAGGGCATTTCCCGGCGAAACTGTGGGAGCATGTTCTGGGCGCGTTCGATTGGCCCGGCGACCAACTGCGGGAAAAAGACAATGTAGGTCGCGAAGATGCCCAGGTGACGCTCCGCTACCATTTTGCCCCGGTACACGTCAATCGCATAGGCCATGGACTGAAAGGTGTAGAACGAGATGCCGACGGGTAGCAGAACATTGAGAACCACGGGATCGTAGGTGGGGTCAACAAGGCGGTAGAGCGCACCGAAGCTGTCACTGAAAAAGTTGAAATACTTGAAGGTGAACAGCAGGCCAAGGTTCATCGTGATACTGGTGAACAGTAACGACAACCGGCGGCGGGACTGTTCGGCGGGGGTGCGGTCCAGCGCGAGGCCGACGATATAGTCCACTAACGTTGAGAAGATAATCAAAGGCAGGTAGTTGACGTTCCAGAAACCGTAAAAGACGTAGCTGGCACCCAACAACAACACCCAGCGCAGGCGGTGAGGCGTCACAAAGTAGATAGGGACGACGACCGCGAAGAAAATAGCGAACTCAACGGTTACGAAGGACAAGCACACCCTCTCAAAAAGTCCAGCGGACAACCCAAGGGCGGAAGTATAGATGACATGCCCGATAAATCGAAGTCGAAAAAGTCCGGGCAAAATACTGGTCGGTTTTTAGCTTTCTAGCTGTTGGCTAAAAGCCTGCTTCGGGATGCTGCGCGTTGTGGCCTTATGTGGCACTTGGTTGTAGCTATTCAACAAGCCACATATTTCCGGGATTAATCGGCAGCTTGGTCATGTTCTGTCCAAGCAACGTAACCGCCGTCTAAATTGACGGCATCAACACCATTCAGGCGGAGGATGCTAGTCGCAATCGCAGAGCGCACCCCGGTATGGCAGTGGACGAGAACCGTTTGGTCGTGGGGGATCTCAGTCAGGCGGTCCGGCAACTCCCCTAGCGGGATGTTGAGCGCCCCGTCAATATGGCCGTCCGCGTACTCCCCTGGACTGCGGACATCCAACACAAAGAAGTTTCCGTTTTGTACGTCGGTAGCGACGACTCCCGGTGTGTGGTTGGCATAGCTGGTCATCTCGAACTTGGTCGTGCGGAGAATCGTGCTAGATACCTTGGTCGGGAAGGTGCCAGCCAGGTTATCCAGGCCGACGGAGCGCAAACCACGAACGAGCGTATCACGGTCATCTGTAATGGCGTAGAACGGTCGCTCATAGTCCAACAACGCCCCGGTGTAGTTCGGAAACCCACCACTGAGTTCCATGTTGATTGTGCCAGGCAGGTGGCTCTCCGCAAAGGCGAACCGGTCGCGGGTGTCGATAACCGTTGCACCGTTTTCCAGGGCGTTACGCAGGACGAGCGGCGGCAGCTTCTCCGGCGCGTCCTTCTCGCCCAGCACCTTAGGGCCGTCGCGGTTGACCTGCTTCATGCGTGGGAAGTAACGCGGCGGGGTTGTTTGGCTCTCTAACAGGGCGGCGACGAAGGCATCTTCTTCTGTGAATTGTAACATCGGATTGAAGCGTTTCTCATAGCCGACGGTACTGCTTGGCACCGCCCCAAGCGAGGTACCGCAGGCACTCCCTGCCCCATGACCGGGCATCACCATAAGGTGTTGCGGGAGCGTTTTAAAGCGTTCGAGCGCGTGGAACATGGCGCGGGCCATACCCTCGGCGGTGTTGTCAATATCCCCAGCGGCTTCGATCAGGTCCGGGCGGCCAACATCCCCCACAAACACGAAATCCCCGGTGAACAGGCCGTAGTCCCCGTCAGCGCGAACGAGAAAAGTCAGGTGTTCTGGGGTGTGGCCGGGCGTGTGCATGACTACGAATTCCAGGTTACCGAGATTGAAGGTGTCGCCGTCCTGTAGGGTGGCGTGGGGATAGTCCTCCAAATAGGTATATTGCCAGTTCGGGCCACCCTCACCACTGACGAGCAGTGTAGCGCCTGCGTTCTCGGCAAGTTGGCGTGCGCCAGACACGAAATCAGCATGAATATGGGTCTCGGCGGCGGCGGTGATGGTGAACCCATTGACGGCGGCCATGTCGGTGTAGGGCGTGATGTCACGGGCGGGGTCGATGACAAGCGCCTCACCGGTGGCGGGGCAGGCCACGAAGTAGGACGCCTGGGCGAGCTTTTCGTCGTAGATGTAGCGTAAGAACATTGGGACTCCGTTGTGGGCTATTGTTTCTTTGAGACATAGACGTAGGGTTATAGCAGTTTTGCACTACCGAACTTCGGTTTTTGCGCGTTTCCAACGGACAGCGGCAGCAGCAGCCTCGCGAATGGTGCCAAGGTGAACGTCTACAATGTCGTTTACGTCGGGTGCGTAACCGCCACCCATCGCGACCCCCACGGGCAAACCGGCGGCGTGGCAGGTCTCGAACACGTAGCGGTCGCGGGCGGCGATGCCCGCCTTGGTAAGCGCCAACTTCCCCAGACGATCCCCGACGAAGGGGTCTGCCCCGGCAATATAGATGGCAACATCAGCGTTTGCACGGCGGATGGCCTCCGGTAGCGTCCCACGAATCACGTCTATGTAGGCGGCATCCTCAGTGCCATTGGGTAGGCCGATGTCAATATCGCCTGCGACTTTGCGGAAGGGAAAATTCTTCTCGCCGTGGACGGACAGCGTAAAAATCGTCGGGTCGCCGTTCGTGATAGCGGCGGTCCCGTTGCCCTGGTGAACATCGAGGTCTACGATCAACACACGCTCGGCATAGCCACCATCCTGCAAGGCGCGGGCGGTGATCGCCACATCATTGAACACACAAAAGCCCTCGCCGTGGTCTGGACAAGCATGATGCGTCCCCCCAGCAAGGTTGACACCCGTTCCGTTCTCCAATGCGGAGAGCGTCGCGCCGAGCGTTCCGCCGGATGAGTGGCGCGAGCGTTGCAGGAGTTCTGGGGACCAAGGGAAGCCGATGCGCCGAATCTCTTTGGTTGTTAGGAAGCCGTGTTTGACCTTGTGTAGATACTCGGCATCGTGGCAGCGGAGAATCTGTTCATCGGTGACACCTTCCGGGACGTGCATATCCGCCTCAGTTGCGACCCCCTCCGCGAGAATGCGCTGGCGGAGTTGGGCGTACTTCACCATCGGGAAACGGTGATCCGGCGGGAGGGAAAGCACGAAATCATCACAGTAGAACAGGTGCATGTTGGTTATACTCGGTCACAATCAAACATTGCATCACATTTTAGCGAAACATCATTCGTAGCGGCGATTCTCATAGCAAGTGTTCAGGCTGTTAAAAATCCGAAAAAAGGCGAACGATTTACAAATTACCAGGACAAAACGCTACATTTTGTTGTATCGTTTAGTTAGAGAAGACTACGGTTTGCTCAAGCTGTCCCACCACTAACCGTCAAGCAGGAGCACCCCCAATGGCAGACCTCCCAGAGTCGCACCTCTCACCGGAAACGGTTGCACACCTCGTGGACCGCACCGTTGCAGTCTGCACCGTGGCGACGGACCAGCGCCAAGCCTGGATACAAAGGCTGGTAGAAGATCGGTTGACCCACTCACGCCAGGCGGACATCTTCACCTTTTACAACGCGTTAATCGCCATCTGCCGAGGAAAAACGCTCACGCTAACGGAGCACAACCCCTATCATGAGGCCGTGGAAGATGCACAAGCCCGTATTCAAGATTATCAACAGCCAGAACCCCCGCTGGCCCGGCAAAAACTGCGCACCCTGGTAGGCACCACGGTGCGCGTGTGTACCCAATGCCCCGATCAGCAGGCAGAGTGGACCGAGAATCTGAGGCAAGAACGCGATCAGCATTCTGATGGGACGGACCTACAAGCCTTATATGATGCGTTGTTGGCGCTGTGTAACGGGGACAAAGTGTTGATTACGCCGGAAAACCGTTACTATCGGCAAGTGCAGGATGCGATCGCCACCATTGAGACGTACAACATAGACCAGGTGGCAACGCCTACCCCCCCCGTGACGGAGGACACGACACCTGAAACCCCAGCAGAACCGCAAGATGCGGGGTTATCGCATGAGGAGGCATTTTTGCTGTGCCAGCAAACCCTTATCGTGCGTGTTGTGGGCACCAAGCTGGAATTTGATGGGTGGATTGGGCACTTGGAAACACGGCAGGATCAGTCTACCAAGCACAAGACTGTGATCGAACTGATTAGCGCGTTAATCGACATTATGCAGACGGGACAGGCAGACGACTTGCCGGATGACCATCCGTATGCGGACCTGGTACAGCGTTACAATGTGGACATTCAATGGGTGGAGTCAATCATGGCGCACTCAATGGCCGTGCTCACCCGTGACCGCAACAACTACCGGGCGCGGGCCGCCTGGCTGCATGAACTGCGACGGCTACAGGACATGGAGGAGGGCCAGGGACGAATGGACCGGGTTGCGTTCCTGGGGGCGATAGACCTACTCATCAGCGAAAATGAGGTGACACGCCTGCAAAATGGGCATCGGTTGGAGCTTGTGTGGGAGCGGATGTTGCGACGGGCGGAGGCGCACCGCAATCGCAAGCACGCCGACACAACCACGATTGTAGAAAAAACCAAACAGGCGCTGGCAACCGTCAACCGTGGCAAGCGGGTGCGTTGGACGAAGAATATTGAGCAGTTGTTGGCAGCGACAACCCGCACCCGCTATGAGGCGATGTCCGAGCATCAACGAGACATGCGCGGGTTTTTGGAGGCGGTGCTGGCAATCCTCAATGGCGAACCCGTGGGTAACTTGTGGGGAAACGCCTACCAAGATGACGTGGAGAGCCTACGCGCATGGCAGCGTGACCTGGAACTTCAACAGGCGGTGCAACAGTTCGTGCAGAGTGGCAACCCACAGGGATACATCGCGCAAAACGAGGCGCTCGTTGTCTCCGACGCCTTCCTGTTGGCGCTGCAATCGTTCATGACGAAACGAGCGCAGGAGGCCAACAGCTACCAGGGAGAACAGGCACTCTTAGCGGGGGCGCTGGCACACCGGGCGGCGGACCTCGGTCGCAAGCTGATTGCCTATCGTGAGGCGAAACAGGAAAGCCTGGAGAAATCATTCCAGCCGCAACCGCTGGACGTATTACGAACGCTGTACGACGAGGACGGCGAGGTCGTGTTGCGGCAACGACTGTTAGACGATGACTACCCGGACATGCTCAAGGATGGGTTGATGTCACTCTACAAGGAAACCGGCGATCTCATGTTCCCGGCACTGCTGGAGCGAGAGGGTTTCCCGCCAGAGTTCTGTGCCTTTATGCTGGACTATGTGCGGAGCGTCGCGTGAGGCCGGTTTTTGCAGCTACGGCGCGTGATACCAAAACAACATCGCTTCTCCCACGCACCCTGGCCGGATTGGTCGGGGTGTTGTTGTTGGTCGGGTGGTTGGGGGTGCGTGGGATTGCGTTCGACAGTGTGTGGTATGACGAATGGCGGACACTGGTTTATATTGGGAGTGAGACGCCGACTGCCCCGGCGGACCTGTTCGGGGTATTGGGGCGCGTCGCGGCACAGTCCGACGCGCTGAACCCACCCGCTTACTATCTGCTACTGGCGGCGTGGGGAACACTCGCAGGTACGCACCCGGCGGCATTGCGGTATCTGTCCGTGTTATTGGGGCTGATGACCGTGACTGTGATCTACCGGGTAGGCGCGGACGGTCACACGCAGGCGGTGGGGCTGGCGGCAGCGGCAATCCTGGGAACGGGGGCAACATTCGGCATCTACCTTCACGAGATACGCGCCTACCCGCTGGCATTACTGGCGATTGCGTTACACCTGTGGACGTATCAACGAGTGAGGCGTCCGGGGGCGGGATGGCGAGCGGCTGCAATGTTTCTGGCTGTGTTGGTGGTGTTAGCCCACACGCACTACACGGCGTTGCTGATGCTTGGCGGGACGTTTCTACATCACCTGCTGCTTGTGCGGGGGCGCTGGTGGGTGTTGGTGCTCTACGTGCTGGCAGCGGCGGCAATGGTCCCGTGGTTGGCGGTGGCGCTCGGTGGGGGTGGGCTTGGCAACGTGCAGGACCGGGCGGGGACAGCGTTGGCACTCCCTCAACTGCTCGAAACCCTCACACGGATGATTGGCAACGAAATTGCGTGGGTGGCGGTGGTGCCCTTGCTGTTGGCATTCGGGCGGGGACGGCTGCTGTGGGTGTATGTGTTGGTGGGGGTTGTCGTGTTGTTGACGTTAAATGCGCTGGTGCCGTTTTTGTGTTGTCGGCGCTACATGCTGACACTGTTACCGGGGCTGGCGCTGCTGTTGGCGCTCGGCCTCACCCGTTGGCAGGTTTTGGCGTGGGCTACCGTGCCATTATGGATCGCAACGGGGATTATTGCCGGGCATGACCCGACATTCGCGCATGATATAACCAACAGCCCACGCTGGCACTTCCCCTGGGAAACGGTATACAGCGCCTACGCTGACGACGGCCAGCCGGATGACCTGATGTTGGTGCTGTTGCCGGGGGGTGTTTCCGACTGGATGCACGCGGGGCCAGCGGCATACTATCTGCCAGATGCGGACGTAGACATGCTGACAACGTGGCGGCGGGACGACGTGAGCGACATCACCGCCCAGGTTGCGGCCACGGCCACGGCATATCAACGTGTGTGGACCGTGGAGAAACCATCATGGGAGCCGTATCACCGGGCGGCGATTCACGAGGAACTACGAATGAGCCTGAACGACTGTGGCGTCATGCGGAAGGATCGAGATGGGTTGGTGCGATTATACGCGGCGGACTGCCCCTAACCATCCGAGCCGGGAAATTCAGGGCGTTGTTCGTTGACCAAGCGTAACACATCGAAGCGGACAAGGCCCACATCACCCTCTGGGAACAGTTCGGACAGATACGGGTCCGAAAGGACAAAGTACCGTTCAACTAGGCGAAGGGTTTCTGCATCTGTTGGTTGAATGAAAAATGTAATGTCATCCGTACCGCTGAGAAGCCAAAGTTCGGCCTCCAAGTCATCAGTCGGGCGATACTGGATGGGGCGCACGGTGGGGTTAAAGTAGTTGAGCATCTCACGGAAGATGCGGCCCTCTACAGCGAGGCTATGACGGTCAGCGATAATCACGACGTAGTTAGCATCTGGGACATCCGTCATGCGAAAGGCGAGGTCCTCCCAGCTATACCCCCCGGCCCTGTAGCTTAACAGCTTCCACTCACGGTTCATGTGGGGAATATGTTGCACAAAGTAGTGAACGGTCCCCGACAGGGCAAAGGCACCCAGCACGGTTACGAGGGCCAGGCGTGACAAACGATTACGACGGCTGATCTGCGCGACAACGGCGTTCAGTCCAAAGGCGGAAACCAGCGCCAACATCGGCAACACAATCGCAAACCGGGGCGTGGACTGATCCCGCAGGAGCGCAGCCCCGGCGATCATGCCGCCAATCCACAGCAAAGGCAACAGGTGGTTCAACCGTAGCGGACGTGTGAGCAACAGCACCCCACCAACAACGAAGAAGGGCAACCACATCAACGGGACGAGGCCCTCACTCCCACCGTAGTAGGGGACGGCGGGGTCATCGGGCGTAGTGGTGAGCATCAGCAGGGCGTTGTCGATATTAAGGGCAAACGACGTAATTGGGTTGGTGTCCTCGTCGTAGAGAAAGCTACCGGTACGCAGCCGAAGGACACCCGTTTCGTTGTCGAACAGGGACGGGAACCAGGGCAATATCCCGATGATGACGGCGGCAACAGTTGCCAGTAGCAGGCTGCGCCAGCGTGCCCGGTCCTGAAGGAACGCGGCAAACATCCACAAACCGAACAGGGGAATGAAAAGCAGGCGTCCGGCCTCGTAGAAATACTGCGAAAGGCCGAGTGTTGCGCCGGCGAGGACATAGCTGGTTCGTTCCCCGGTACGAAAGGCACGAGCGAGAAAAGCCCCCGCGACCACCCCCACAAGCGGGTCCACGATGTTATAGAGCGCAAGCCGGCTAAAGTGAATGTGTGAAGGGAAAAATGCTAGTACAACAGCCGTCATCACGGCAAAAGGCAACACGGCACGATGGGTCGTGGGGCGTTGGTCAAACAGTTCGCTTGCGAGCCAGCCCGTCGCAGCGACCGTTAGCGCACCGATCACCGCGCTGGTGACACGCAGCCCGAATAACCCTCCGTTGACGAGCGCACTCAGCGCGTGTTGCCAATAGACGAACACCCAAGTTGAGGCCGCGTAGATGCCGACGGGTTCGGTGATAGCGACAGTGGGGTTAAAGCGGCTAATCGCGCTGGCGAAAATCCACTCGTCCGGCATGTACTCCAGGTGCGAGCCGAGACGCAGTAGGCGCAATCCGAATCCGACTATTGTGAGGGCGAGCACGACCCAGGCAGTGTAGGGTAAGCGGGGACAGGACGGAAAACGGGTTACAGCTCCAAGGCCAATCACCACCCCGCCAACGGCAATCCACAGCATAGCAAACTGGGTGTGGGCGTCCGGCCAGATGACATTTTCGCCGTAGCGATCCGTACCGAGAAAGCCGAGCAGCAGCAGAATCGGGACGCTGACGGCAAGGGCAATCCAATGCCAGGTGTGGGCGTAAGCGCATGGTAAGTCGGGTGTTGGTGGGAGAGGAGTCAGCGTGAGGGCGGGGGCGGCGAGTGCGCTCGCGAGGAGTGCGAGGAGAAGCGCAAGCGGCCAGGTCGTCTCACCGATGGCGGGGTCGAGGAGTAGCCCACTGCCCACCGCGAATATTAGGGAAACCCAGCGGAGGGCGGAATGTAAACGATCACGGGGGGACGCCCAAGCGACCCAGCGGCGGACGCCGACACTCGCACCAACGGACAGACCGCCCCCGGTAAGCAGTAGGAACGCGGGTCCAGTGAGGTTGCGCGGCAGCAAAGCAGCCCCGGCCAGCACGACCACCATGATAAGCGCGTAGGCCCATTGTGGTATCTCGAATGGTCGGTTGGTCTGCATAGTGCGTCCCCATTTGGTTGGTGTGATGCGGGTATTATACTTGAGGATAGCTGTGGGGATTGTGTAGAAGTGTTGGGGCCGACGTAGAATGTCGGCCCCCGATTTGTTGCAACTAGGCGTCGGCCTTCTTGACCACGCCGTTACCCCCATTGAGGGTCACAGTATCACCCGTCTGCAAGACGCGGGTCGCAGTCTTGACGTTGGTAGCACTGACGAGGCCCAACTCACGAAGAATGATGCTGCCGTGAGAGAGATCGCCACCCGTCTCTACGACGACACCCGCAACCTTGGTGAAGGTCGGCACCCAGCCGCTATCAACAGACCGAGCGACGAGAATTGTGGTGGCGGGGTCGAAGCCGTCGGGAAGTGATGTTTCCGGCTCCTGAAGCACCCATACCGTCCCTGTGACAGTTCCGTCAACGAGGCCCATACCCTTGAGGCGGGTGGCGGTGGCGTCGAAATCGTGGGCGAAGGCATCCAGATCATCGAAGCGGTACAATGTATCCGGCATATCGTAGCCACGCAGGGAATCGATCTCAGCGGACCGCTGCTCGAAGAAGTCCGGCTCTGGCTGCCAGCCGACATCCAGCAGGGCTGTCTCAGCCAGGGTCATGTCAAAGACGGCCTCAGCAGACGGAATCTGCCCGGCTTCCACTGCCGCCTCCCCCAACTTGAGCAACTGCTTCCGCACGTTGGCGAAACCGCGCATGGCGTCGTGGCGGAGTTGCTCGCGGGCAATGATGAGCTTACGCGCCTGGGATGCAATCATGCCCAAGTCATCGGCATCCTTGGCAGCACGGACAGGCGTCACACTGTCGGCAGTGAGTGCGGCCAGCAATGGAGCCGGGTCTTGCGCGTAGCGGGGACGAGCAATATCGCTCTCATAAATCCCACGGTGGCCGTACTTGGTGAGGTACAGCCCAAAACGGCGCTTGAACTCCGGGTCATCAGGCATATCGTCGCCCCCCTCAATCACAGCCGCGAGGTCCGGGTTTGCCTTGGCATACTCACGTAGGGGGACGAGATCGTCGTACATCTGCGTAGAGATGGTGCGGGTGGCGGCGGCCATCTCCGCCAGCTTCCCACTCCGGCGCAACTGCACCAGCGGCAGGCTCATCGCCTGGGTAAGATTGAACATCTCATGGACGAGTGTCACATACATCCACTTGAAGGACGCGTTGACGGCGTTGAAGGTGTCGCCGGGGTTCATTCCGCGTTCCTGGATGGCCTTGCCCGTATCAGCGGCGGACCTCACCGCACCCAACTGGGACAGACCCAACTGTGCCAGGTTCGGCAGCTTACTGAGGGCACGCTTAATCCGAAAACCGGAGGACGTGGCCTCGTCACCACCGATATTGTCCGTCACAAGGTTGGTGGGCAAGCCGAGCGCCCGCATGGTCTCGGTCATCAGCGAGAGGTTGATGTAGGGACGTCCCTTGAACACCTCGATAAAAGGACGGTGCTGGGGCAGGTTTTTGTCGAACCCGCGATACCAGCTATACAGGTCGGCGGAACAAGTCTCGATAGCATCCGTCATGTAAACGGAGGGCAAGTCCGGCAGGATTTCCTTGTGGTTGGCGCGGGTAAACGCCTCGTTGCGGCGGGTGGGCGCTGTGATGGGGCGTACCTGGAGCAGATAACATGTCGTGCCGTCGTCTGCCCACTCAATGTCCCAGGCGGTTTCGCCAAACGTCCCACGAACACGACGCAGCAGCACTTGCAGGCGATCCTGCCAGTTGGCCCCGGCGCGGGCCATGCCCTCCTCACGGTCGCCCTTCTCGAACTGGCGCAAGCGCGTTAACTCCAGGTTATCACCGTCCGCCTCACCAGAGAGCAGCTTATCGCCCAACCCCTCGGTAAAGTTGACATAATCATCCTCATAATCCGCCTCAGTGAAGGCGACACCCGCATATTCTGCCTCAACCTGGGCCATCACCAACACATCACGGCGGATGTCGTCGTATGCCAAGGCCGAGGACCAGACCGCACACAGCGCATCCACGAAGGCATCCGGCTCGGTCGGGTCTACATCGAGGATCGAAGCAAAGTGCCCGGCCATGCTCTGGCTGGGTGAATCCTCAACCGTGAAAGCCGAGCGCACAACCACCTTGGACTTCTTCGGGAATTCCGGCAGACCGAGGGCGGCGTAGAACACTGCCTTGTCATCACAGACAACAGCCTCATCCTCAATGCGAATCCGCCCCTCAGCAGCAGCAGCAACCCAAACGCTGTCGAGCAGGATAAACCCGGACGGTACGGGTAGCTCGACACTGGCGGCCTCATCTAGCAGACGCCCCTTGTTCCCTACGCCAGCTTTCTCTGTGAGGCCTGCCCCCAATGGCAACAGTAACGCACCAGACAGCGACGACAGTATGGGTACGGTAAACACTTCACTAGCCATAAATTTCGAATCCCCAACAGTTGTAGAATATTTCACATGATTTACTCAGGATTGTAGCGCAAAACCGGGAATCGCCGTAGTGCCTAGACGCCCCGCTTTCACGAATTGTGGGAGTTATGGCCGCCATACCGGGTTGGAATACCAGCCAACTTCCCCAGTCACAGGGGTTAGGTGGCGCGTGGCGAGGTCTAACAGAACCAGTTGGCTGTTGCCAGAGCGGATCACCTGGAACGCGATGGCCGAGCCATCCGGCGACCAGTCCGGCCCCCAGAGGTCGCTGAGATCATCGTAGATCACATCTGTGGTATTCATCAGCAAATCGTAGACCATAATGCTGTGACGGGCACCATTTACGCGGCGGTAGACTACGGAATCACCATCTGGCGAAAAGCGCGGGTGCGACTGTTGCGCGAGGTCGTCCGTGAGCCATATTCGGCGGTCGTCAGCGAGGTCATATAGCATGAGATCAATCCCGTTGGTGTCTGGGTGGGGAGCCGACATAACGATCCTAGAATCATCGGGGGACCAGTCCGGGAAGGCCAACGACACCCCACCGTAGTAAAGCAGTCGTTCAGAGCGCAGAGTCCACATATCAACACGATAAAGCGAGCGCGTGGAGTAATTGTCGTAGATCATAGTTGTGCTATCGTGGGAAAGAGCCGGGGTGATAGCGAGTGTGGGGTCGCTCATGAGGAAGCGTGACTCACGCGTTGTGAGGTCCATCGTGTAGAAGGCGTGGGCACCTGCCAACTGCTTGATGTAGAGCAGGTGTTGGCCGTCTGGCATGGGGGCGAAGCTCAGGATGTTTTCGCCCGGGGTAAGGTTAAGCACCAAGTTGAGGGTGAGGTCGTGCATGGCAACGGCTGCGGGGCTCGTCTGCGAGAGCTTCACAAGATAGAACAGCATGTCGTCGTCAGGTTGCAGCGCACCCATGCTGCCAACAATGATGATAAGCGCGAGCACACCCACAACGATTGCGAACGTCAGCCTGAATAGTGGTGGCAACATCTCCAAAACCCCTGGTCACACATCATGAGCAGATATTACCACGGCGGTTTGATTTCTACGGCATGTATTCACCGAGCGATGAGCAAACCGCGTCTATTTACCCACCCTAGACGCCCCGTTTAGGGCGCAGCCTGTTACAATCTGGCTGTATTTACTAGCATAAACCACAAGGAAACCCGCCCTATGTTTGACCAACTCCCCCAAACCCCCGAAACCGCGTTCGACTGGACCTGGGATGACTATGCACCATACTACAATAACCTGCTGGAACGTGACCTGAACGCAGAGACGGTTGCAGACTGGTTAGCGGACTTCTCGCGTGTCAGTGAACTAGTGATTGAGGTCGAGGTGGTGTTGTACACGGCCAAAGCCGCCAACACCGCCGACACAATAGCCAAAAAGCGGTTTTTCGCGCTGTTGGAGGTTATGGAGAAAATCGAGTCGGCGGCGAACAAGCTCCAGCAAAAATTGCTGGACAGCGGCCTGGAGCCGGAGGGCTTTGAGATTCCGTTGCGAGAAATGCGCGGGGATGTGGCACTGTTCCGTGAGGAAAACCTACCGCTCATCACCGAACTGCAAAAGCTGGGGGACAGCTACGACGAGATCAGCGGGGCGCAGACAGTACAGTGGAAGGGCCAGGAACTCACGGTCACGCAGGCACGGGCCAAGCTCAACGACCCGAACCGCCAGGTACGCCAGCAGATTTGGGAGGCGAGCTATCGGCGGCAAATGGAAGACGTGCCTGCGCTCAACGAACTGTGGGTGCAGATGTTTGAGATGCGGCAGCAGGTCACGGCGAATGCGGACAAGGCCGACTTCCGCGATTACGTCTGGCAGGCACGGCATCGCTTCGACTACACGCCAGACGACAACATGCAATTTCTCAAATCCATTCGCGAGACGGTCGTCCCAGCGATGACGCGGATGCTGGAACGCCGGAAGCGGCTGTTGAAGTTAGACACACTGCGCCCGTGGGATATGATGGTAGACCCGACAGGTGAAACGCCGTTGACCCCCTTCAAGACGGCGGACCAGTTGATCGCAGGTGGGCGGCGCATCTTCGACGCGCTGAACGCGGACCTCGCGGCCTATTACGCATCCATGCAGGCTAAGAACCTATTAGACTTGGACAACCGCGCCAACAAAGCACCGGGCGGCTACTGTGCGCCGTTGCCCGTCTCAAAGGAGTCTATCATCTTCATGAACGCGGTTGGCATCCATGACAACGTGCAGACATTGCTACACGAGGCGGGGCACGCCTTCCACAACTACGCGAGCTATCACCTGCCCTACGTCCAACAGCAGGACTACCCCACCGAGTTCGCAGAGGTCGCGTCAATGGCAATGGAGTTGTTAGCCGCGCCAAACCTAAACGTGAGCAAAGGTGGGTTCTACACGGAGCGCGACGCGGCCCGTGCCCGCACCGAACACCTGGAAAGCTGCATCTACTTCTGGTGCTATATGTCGGTCGTGGACAGCTTCCAACACTGGGCATACACACATCCGGCAGACGCCGTGGACACGGACAAGTGTGACGCACAGTGGGCCAACCTGTGGGACACCTACCTGCCGGGGGTGGACTGGAGCGGCTACGAGGACATCAAGGCGACAGGCTGGCAACGCAAACTGCACATCTACCACATTCCGTTCTACTACCTGGAGTACGGCCTGGCACAGATGGGCGCGGGGCAGGTGTGGCGCAATTCCCTAACGGACTACGACGGCGCGTTACAGGCATACCGTTATGGGCTGTCGTTGGGGAACACGCGCAAGCTGCCGGAACTATTCGAGGCAGCAGGGGCCAAGCTCGCGTTTGACACGGAAACGTTAGGTGAGGTTGTCGAACTGTTCGAGTCTACGATTAACGCGCTGGACAGCTAACCGTTGGCGTTCACTATGAATTGATGTGTTACCGCGCCCCCGCCGCCAACTTTTCGTTGTAGGCGGGGGCGGTGGTTTACCCCCAGCCACTCAGACTTCCTTAACATTTCTCCACATTGGGAAAAACAACCAATAGACTTGTGACGTTTATCACATGCGATTTGTAACCAAATCAGCATAAAATAAATAAAGCAGGTTAAACATTGTGGAGACATATCATGTCCCAGGAACCCGCGCAACTAGTAGAAGGCCATTGGTGCAATCAGTTTATTTCGCTATGGTGCCAAAATTTAGAGGATGGGATCGTTTTTGTAGACACTGTTGGTGATATTCTGACGTTGAACACCCAGGCTGAAGTGTTATTTGGCTTGGACGCGGGAACCGTCATCGGAAAAAGCGTCACGGAACTCATTCCATCGTTGAACGCCACCATGTTCGAAGACCGCCAGGTCTTTCACACATATATGGCAACCGGGATTCACGCAGGCGGAACACACCTACCGTTAGAAATCACCTTCTCTGTTTTCCAAGATCAAGGGCATACGAACTACCTCTTGCTAGTTCACAACATCATGGAAAGCCATCAGCTCGTGCAGGCCAATGGTAAGAACCCAATGGATCAACTATCGCCAAGGGAATACCAGGTGGTACGGCTGGTGATTGAGGGACGAACCAGCCGGGAAATCGCGGATTCGCTGACAATTAGCACCAAGACCGTTGAGCGACACCGCGCCAATGTGATGTTCAAGCTGGGAACCAACAATGTCGTTGAGTTGGTGCGGTTAGCATTGGCAAACGGCCTCGGGTAACAACCTAAATCCATGAAACCCTACGTCACAAACTGTAGAATTTGTGAGGGATGTGCTATGCTTCTGTGCTAAATGGTTACGAAAACAAATCGTGTACTTAGTGCATGGGCAAGAGGAATTTTTCATGGACCTAGAGATTCAAGAACAGAATGGCGTCAAAATCATCCACCTGAAAGGCGACCTGGACTCGCAAACGGCTAACGACGTTTACGAGCAACTACAAACGAAGCTAACCGCTAAAGACAAGGTGGTGTTGAATTTGCAACAGGTGCCGTATATGTCCAGCGCCGGGATACGGACCTTGTTGTTGTTGTATCGGTCCGTGTTGAACAATGACGGCAGGATTGTACTGGTCAACCTTCAAGAACCATTGCAAGAAACCTTGGACATCACGGGATTTCTGGAGTATTTCAACACGCAGGACAGCTTGGATGCCGGACTAAAGGCTATTACGTAGCCGATGGAACGAATCGACTTTTACCCCACACACGAACATGATGGTTTCCGAATCCGGGCTGGGCAACCATTGCCATTTGGGGCGACAGTAAAACCCAACGGTGTAAACTTCTCGGTGTTCTCGCAACATGCCACCTCTTGCCGTTTGGTACTGTTTGAACGTGGCGCACGCGAACCCCTCGTCGAAATCCCCTTCCTGCCGGAGTTCCGCCGGGGGCATGTGTGGGCCATGAAGGTGTTCGACATCAACCCAGAGGAAATCGAATACGGCTACCGCATGAGTGGGCCATACCAGCCGCGTTTAGGGCATCGGTACAACCCACGCGATATTTTGCTGGACCCCTACGCACGGGCCATTGGTGGGCGTGGGGTGTGGGGCGACCCGCCAGACTGGGATGACCCATACCCATACCGCGCACAGATTAGCGAGGACGACTTCGACTGGGACGACGACTTCCCCCCAAACATCGCAATCCAAGACCTCGTGATTTACGAGATGCACGTGCGCGGCTTCACACAGCATCCATCTTCAAATGTGCGGCACCCAGGCACATTCGCGGCCATCCGCGCTAAAATCCCCTACCTGAAAGAACTCGGCATCAACGCGGTGGAACTCATGCCAATCTTCGAGTTTGACGAGTTCGAGTATCACGACAAACAAAATCTGATCACCGGGGAACCGCTATGGAACTATTGGGGCTACAGCACATTTGGGTTCTTCGCGCCGAAAGCCGGATACGCGGCAACAGGCCACATAGGTATGCAGGTGGACGAGTTCAAGGCAACGGTACGCGAACTCCACCGGGCAGGCATTGAGGTCATTCTCGACGTGGTGTTTAACCACACCGCAGAGGGCAACGAACACGGCCACACAATCAACTTTCGGGGCTTAGACAACCGCGTCTACTACATGCTGACGCCAGACGGCTACTACTACAACTTCAGCGGCACAGGCAACACGATGAACTGCAACCACCCCGTTGTGCGGCAAATGGTGATCGACTGTTTGCGCTACTGGGTCAGCGAGTATCACATCGACGGCTTTCGCTTCGACCTCGCCTCGATATTGGGGCGGGACCAAAACGGCGCACCATTGCAGAACCCACCATTGTTGGAGGCCTTGGCACACGACCCAATCCTGGCAAATGTGAAGTTAATTGCGGAGGCGTGGGACGCGGGGGGCATGTACCAAGTAGGCAGCTTCCCAGCGTATGACCGTTGGGCGGAGTGGAACGGAAAATACCGAGATGCAGTGCGCAAGTGGTTACGCGGCGACCCAGACCTCATCGGGGAAATTGCCACACGCATTGTCGGCTCACCAGACCTGTACGCCGACCGTGGGACGGGCGCGTCGGTTAACTTTATCACAGCGCACGACGGGTTCACGCTCCACGACCTCTACAGCTATAACGAAAAGCACAACATCGCCAACGGTGAGGACAGCCGCGACGGGACAAACGACAACTACAGTTGGAATTGTGGGATTGAGGGCGCAACATCCGACGGCAGTGTGTTGCAGTTGCGGCAACGGCTGATGATGAACGCCATAGCCACACTAATGATGAGCCAGGGCATCCCCTTGTTGCTGATGGGCGACGAAATGGGACGAACGAAACAGGGCAACAACAACACCTACTGCCACGATAGCGAACTCACCTGGCTAGACTGGACCCTGTTGGACAAAAACGCGAACCTATTTCGGTTTGTACAGCAGATGATCGCCTTTCGGCACGCACACCCGATTCTACGAAGTCGGCATCACTTCAGCGGACATGATGTGATGGGAAGCGGCTACCCGGATATTTCGTGGCATGGGGTGCGGGCGTGGGATGCGGACTGGGGACCACACACCCGGACATTGGCATTTATGCTGGACGGCGCACACGCTTTCGGTGGGCTGGTCACCGACGATATGATTTACATGGCAATGAACACCCATTGGGAAGCCCATACGTTCGAACTCCCCCGCCTAACCAACCGCCACCTGTGGCGGCGCTTTGCGGACACAGGACGTCCCGGCAAACGGGCCATTGAGCAGGTAGGAGAGGAGAAGCGGCTACGACAGCAGAGCCGTTACCTGTTACAGCCACGCTCGGTGGTAATTCTAGTTGGTCGTTAGGTCACCCATGTACGCGCTGACGGTCCCTGCATATCGTGAGTACATCCGCTTGGTGTCTGCGTTTGTTGTGGCAATTGCCGCCGATGCGAACCTGCCAGACAAGAAAGCCTATCGGTTGCGGCTGGCGGTGGATGAGATCGTCACAAACACCATGATGCACGGCTACGGAACCGTACAGGGAGGGGACAACGAGGACCGGGTGGTGAACATCTACGGCGAGATCACAGCGCGGACGATCAGCATCACGATAGAGGACAGTGCACCGCCCTTCGACATCACTCAGGAGATGCCCGTTGTAGACGTAAATGCGCCGCTAGACAAACGTGATCCTGGTGGGTTGGGAGTATATTTGGTGGTGCGCTACGTGGACGACATTCGCTATGACTACGTGAACGGACATAACGTGAACCGCCTCACCATGCGCCGGGATTAAGCAAACGACAAACGGTGATGTTTCAAAATGAGATGCAGGGGAACGCTATCCGCATCCCCCTACCAGATACACACGATCTATCGAATCCGATCCACTCGCACGCACGCGTTATCCAGTGCCTCTTGTGCGGACTTGCCACCCGTCAAAGCGGCATGGACCTCATCCTGAATGATCTGCGACAGTTGGCTATAGCTGATACTTGCTGGGCGGGGCGCAGCCGACGGCAACACGTTCGCCAAGAGTTCACTGTTCGGGTTTGCCGCCGCCACTTCCTCAATCTCATACAACCCTTCATAATATTGCACCGGCCCCCACGCAATCGCGAAACCCTGTTGCACCTCTAACCCCGCAATCACGCGCATTACGTCCAGCGCGGCCTCAGGCGTATCACTGAACGGATTCACCGCAAATGCAAAGCCACCCGTTGCCCCCGTGCGGACACCGCCCTCTGCCGGGTTTGCCACCAAGCCCCAGTTCCCGCCGATAGCACTACGCTCCGGGTCATCCAGCCAAGTGACAATGTCCTGGTTGTGCCGCAAGAAGATCGCGTTCCCCTCCACAAAGCGCAAGCGTGCTTCCTCTGCGTTCCAGCCTGTAACCTGCTCTGGCACGATGCCCTCATCAATCAGGTCCACCATGAAGAACAGCGCGTCAACACCCGCCTCGCTGTTCATCGTGCATTCGCCCTCGGCATTGTAGAACTCACCGCCAAAACCCCGGAAGAACTCCGTCCACACCTGAACCAGTGCCTCCGCTTTTGCCGCCGGGAACGTGAACCCCGTCAACTCCGGGTTATCTGCCGTGATTGTCTCTACGATCTCGGCCAGCTCCTCATAGGTCGCTGGCGGCTCAAACCCATATTCCTCTAACAAGTCCGACCGGTAGAACAACCCCCCAACACTACCCCAGAACGGCACCCCCAAGCGCTCCCCCTCATAGCTGAACACGTCCACGCCAGACGCGATAAAGTCCGTCTCCAATGCCAGGACCGCTGCATTGAGCGGTAGCGCCCACCCCGCACGCCCGAACTCCAACACCCAAGGCGAGTCCATCCCATAGATGTCAATTTCGCCGTCCTGCGAGGTCATCCACACGACTATTGCGTCGCGTTGCGCTTCAATGGCGTCTGGCGTGGCGAAAAACTCAATCTCGATGTTAGGATGCTCTGCCGCGACCGCCTCCCGAATCACCTCTAACGGTGCCGGACCCGGCCCAAACGAGGTTTCTAGGAAACTATTGTAAGCCAGTGTCACAGTGACAGTGTCGTCATCCTGGGCAGCAACCGGGAATGCAAAGATTATCAGCATCGTAATGATGAGAAATGTCAATTTACGCATAGCGTTTTTTGAACCTTACTGTGTTTGAAATGGTTTTTGAGCGATTTGTCAGGAGCATCAGCCGTTGCGTCTGCGCTGTGAGAGATACCCCCCCATATCTACACAGCAGGCTAAAGCGGAAGACTTGCCCTTACAAAATTATACCACACTTCTTAGCAACTTTGCAACAGACGCACATGCGTTGGTGGCCGTCGCGGCGTCCCCGCGCAAGGGTTCACCAAACATGACCCGCACATCTGTACCTCGGTAGCGCGGCATGATAATCTGCAACGTTGCCGCCATGTAGTCACGCACATCCCGCTGACGGTACATCCGAGCCAATGGATGCTTTCGTGCTGCTTGCGAGATCACACCGCCCACCGCTACCGGGACCACCACCGCGCCCGGTGTCCGCCGCACGAGCAGGTCCAGGCTGTCACTCCACTGACCAAGTATGTCTTGTGCTGCCTCCGGGTAAAGCACGGGGTCCGGCTCTATCGCCCCACGCGGGAACGTCAACACAGCCCCACCATCTTTGAGATACCGTAGGGTATATCGTAGTGTCGAGATCGTTTCTTCCTCCCGCACGAGAATAATCTGTTCTTGCACATGATGAAGTTGCTGGAGCAAGTTACGTGTCTTGGCGATGGGGCGCACGTCAGTACGGGGTAGGCTTCCCATAATCGCCATCGCGTCCAACATACCGGGATGATTGCTCACGATAATCAGCGGACCAACCGCCGGAATCCGCTCTGCGCCACGAACCATGATGCTGCTAGCCCAGTTCTCAATCAACCAGCGAGACGCCTCGCGCATGGTGTTGTGCTCCGCGACCCGTGCGTCGAACTGAAGCGCAGTACGAGCAAGGTCGTGAGCAGGCGACCGCATCATCAAGTTCAGCCCCACACGCAATAGCGGCTGCTGTACGCGGAACGCCTCCGCCAATACATCAACACCAATCTGATGAACTTGTTTGTAGGTACCGCTGGAGCGCAGTGGGCGCTGGTAGGTCATGGGTGGGGGCTTTCCGCCTAACGTAAACTGTTGGCATCATTATTCACGTTTTGATTGACCATGAGCAAGCAACTTGTTTGTTTGCTGAGGGAATGTTCAGCGATATGTCATGGGCGGATAAGCCACACTCATAAATCAAGTAGGCGCTGGCATCCACTTGGCGTTCATCTGCTCTAGGAGGCCCGTCCCGTAGAAGTGCTGCCCCCAGCGCGAGTTATGAATCAGCGCCAACTTGTCCGCGTCAATCGTGAGCACCTCCTTGAACGCCTTATACACGTCGCCGTACTGATTCGTTTCACCAACGTTGATGCGCGGGATTTCCAGGCCCGGCACACCCACAAATTCGCCGACGACCACCGCCTTGGTCGCGTCGTCTAACTCCGTGCGGACCGTCAGCACATCATATGTTCCGTTGTTGAACTGCCCGTAGCCCGCTTCACGATCAAACGAATGCGCGTAAACATCTATCCCCGTGAAACGCTGGGCATTTTCCTCGAACCAATTGAGCTTTTCCGTGTGCCGCCCTTGTGCGAAGTATTGGTCGTTGAACACCCGCACGAGTGCTTCTGTAGAGAGGTACAGGTGCGCGTCCGGTTGGTCCACAATCCACTTGAGCTTCGGCAAAAAGTCGGACACCATCAACGCCACCGGGTTCCGCACGATGAAGATCACCTTTGCTGGACGACGTGGCTTGGTGATGTGGTTGTACACCCAACCTGTTGTCCCACGCTGCGAACGGCCCGTGCCGGGATCCAAGTCTTCTACCTTAAACGCAAACACGCCGTTAGCACACAGCGCGTTGAACATCGCGATGGACCCTACGCGCCCCGTACAGTAGACCAGCACCGGGGTTTCGTTCTGCAAATAGAAGCGACGATAGCATTCCAGGCCACGTTGAATTTTGTAGGGCAGGTTTTGCAGCGTCATGATGAGTATCCATAGTCAACCGTAGCTCGGCACATCATAGCCCATGGCGGTCAAGTGCAACAAGGCCGGGGGCCGATCCATTGGTGAGATGTACTGTGGCGTCATAACAAAACCTTGCGCTATAATTAGCCACAGGCACAATCTGCCCCTTGCACGCGGTCCATATAGAGGAAATAAGCGCATGTCCTCGAAGGTTTACTACATCGACGGTGAATTTGTCCCCGCTGCGGAGGCTCGAATTCCAGTCACAGACCTGGCGTTGCTCCGTGGTTATGGTGTCTTCGATTTCTTCCGCACCTACAACGGCCTACCGATTCAGATCGAACGCAACCTAGACCGTTTTCGCAACAGTGCCGGGGTATTGGGGATGAATTTCCCGTGGACCAACGAGGAACTAAAGGCCATCATCTACAAGACGATTCAGCGCAACGGCTTTGCAGAGTCTGGCGTGCGGATCATCGCCACTGGGGGCGACTCACCCAACTTCATCACCCCCACAGGCCAGCCGCGTTTGCTCGTCTACGTCGAGCCACATCAAGGCTACCCCCAGGACTGGTACGACAACGGGGTGAAGCTCATCACCGTCAACGAAGAGCGCATGATGCCGATGGCAAAGAGCCTCAACTACGCAATGGCCGTCGTCGCCCAGCAACAGGCCAAAGCCCAGGGCGCAATCGAGGCACTCTACAAAGACCGCGACGGCTTCATCCGCGAGGGGACCACCAGCAACATTTTTGCCTATTTTGACGACGGCAAGGTCATCACCCCCCACGCAGAAATCCTACCCGGCATCACCCGTGGACGTGTGCTAGAAATCCTCCAGGCGGATCACACCGTCGTCGAGCGTGGCCTAAACTACAGCGAGTTAATGCAGGCCAAAGAGGTCATCATCACCGCCGCTAACAAAGAGGTAATCCCCGTCAAACAAATCGACGCCCATCACTACGACACCGAGCCGGGACCGTGGGCGCGGCACATGGTCACGGCCTTCGCCGAGTATGTACAAGCTGCCGCGATTGCACGCGATGCCGAAACAGCTTGATGTCCCCGGAAATGAACAGCAAAAATCCGGCAAAAGGCTTAAAATAGGCTAACGCGCTTATTTTGCAGCCAGGGATAATTGACCATGATGACGCGAACAATCCACTTTCGGCTGGTATTGCTGGTGGTCGCGGTGATGTTGGTGCTACGGGCGGTCCCCGCCCAAGCCGCCGATGTTCTGGTGACAGAAGCAACCGACAACGCAGGCACGGCGGATGTGTCCCTGCGGGAGGCCATCGGCCTCGCCAACCCAGGCGACCGGGTGATCGTCACCACAACCCCCAATCTCACGCTAGACGCTGAAATCGTGGTCAACAAGAACATCACCATCGACCTCGGCGGAAAATCCGTCACCGCAACGGGCAACCATCGCATCTTCAACATCACCAATACTGTGACACTCCAGAACGGGACGTTGATCGGCAGTGGCGCACAACTCCCCGCCAACGGCGGCCTTATCATCGCCGCCGGGACGCTCAACCTGGAGGACATCACCCTCCAGGGCGGCAACGTCGCGCAACAGGGCGGGGCGCTTCACATGGGAAGTGGCCCCCTCACAGCGGATAACCTCACGGTGACGGGCAACACCGCCGGCGCTGGCGGTGGGCTGTATGTTGACGCTACCGCCAGCGCCGTCCTCCAACGCAGCACCGTTCAAAACAACACACTCGCCAGCACCACGGACAATATCCGGCGGGGTGCCGGGATTTACGCTGCAAATTACCTCGTCCTCACCAATAGCACCGTTTCCGGCAATGCGGGTGCTTACCTCGGCGGTGGGGTCTACAGCATAGGCAACACACTTATCATCAACGGCAGCGTCATCCAAAGCAACACCGCCAATGTGAACGCAGACGGCAACGACGCCTCTGGCGGTGGGGTCTACCTTGCAGGCGGCGGGAACATTGCCTACATCGGCCAGACCGGCATCAACGGCAACAACGCCACCCGGGGCGGTGGCCTATTCGTGGATGGCCGCTTGGACCTGTTCAATGCCACCGTCGATAGCAACACCACAACGGGTATCGGTGGCGGCGTTCTCGTCAGCGCGGTAGGACAGTTAACCTCGTCATTCGCGACTGTCTCCAACAACACCGCCAACCCCAACACGCAATCTGGAGTCCACACCCTCGGCGGCGCAGTATTCCTGAAGAACAGCCTGCTGTCCAACACAGGTAACGGCAACTGCTCTGCGAGTGCAGGCACCTTCACCGACGAGACAGGCAATCTCGACAGCGGCAGCAGTTGTGGATTTGGCGCGAACAGTTTATCCAGCACCACGCCGGGTTTAGGTGGATTAGGCGGTGGCGTGCGTATCCTAGCGGGTGGCAGCGCCGCGATTGACGCCGTGACAGACTGCACGGTTTCCGCCCAGGCCCGCAACTCCGCCCTCGTCGCGCAATTTGGCGGCCCCGCATATCCCGGTTTGGCGACTGTAGACCAGCGCAACGCCCCCCGTCCAGGCGGGGCCGCCTGTGACATCGGTGCATATGAGTCACCAGCAGCAACCGCGCCCAGCGTCATCCAGACAGTTGTCAAGTCGATCACGCTCCCCGAGGATCAATCCGACTTCGCCACCTTTAGCGTCGTGCTGACCAGCCAACCCTCAGCCGGGAACGTAGTGGTTGTGGAGGCCACCCCCGACATTGAACTAGAAATCGAGAACGAAGGCGGCCAACGCTTTCTACCTGCGCAAACGCTACAACTGACCTTCGATGAGTTCAACTGGGCACAGCCGCAGCGCGTGCAGGTGTTCGCCCGCCAGGACACCGATCCAGAGTCGTCTCCGCACACCGGGCGCGTCACCCTAGCGATTGGTGCAGCCACAACCGATGTCGCCTACAATCCCGTGACAATCGCCCCACTAGACTTCAACGTGTTCGACGACGACCAGGTTCGCACCGTGTCCATCAACAACCTCTCCGTCAATGAAAATGCTGGGGTTATCAATTTCACCGTCACGCTGGACGACACCGCCGATGTGCTGACAGCAGGTGAATCGGTAACAGTCGCCTACAGTACATCGGACGTCACCACCACCGCTGGCGTAGACTATATCACGACCAACGGCACACTCATCTTCCAGCCCGGCGGCCCCAAAACACTCCCCGTCCCCGTCGAGATTATTGACGATACGGTTGCTGAAGGCCTGGAGTCCTTCAACGTCCAGCTTTCCCTCGTGAACGACGCGCGGATTGTCGGTACAGGCGTTGGCATCGGCACCATCACCGACAACGACGGCATCGTCGTCAATACCCTAACTGTTCTGCCAGAATCTATCCCCACCGGGCGCGTTGGAGAGGCATATAGCACCACCTTCACCGGCTCCGGCGGGACACCCCCATACACCTTCTTTATCAGCACCGACACCCCCTTCCCCGGTGATGATTGGGAGTTCGACGAGTCAACAGGTGAGCTAACCGGGACACCCGCCGCTGTAGCCACAACCACCTTTACAATCACCGTGACAGACACCAATGGCGAGGTCGGCAGCCGTGAATACACCGTGGAGTTCACACTCACAGGTGAGCCTAGCGATGGGTCCGGCGACGGCACGGGGGACGATACAGTACAGCCCACCGCCACGCCCATCAGCCCGGCAGAGGTTGAAGCCACCAACGTTGCCAACATCCGCGCCAACCTGGGGCCGCCCCGCCTTCAGATCGACCCAGAAACAGATATTCCATCAATCTATATACGGTCCGGCCCAGCGGTCGGGGCCACAATCATCAACCTGGCCCAGCTTGGCACGGAGTACAACATCGTCGGGATTTACAGACCACCGGGCGGTGGCGCTCCCTGGTACCTCATCGAGTATGACCGCTTCCCGGACCTCATTCCCGGCAACGACGGAGAAATCGGGCCAGACGGCGCAACCGTCACCCCAACCCCAAAGGAACGCGGCTGGGTCGCGGCAGATTTCTTACTCGTGGCAGGTTATGTGCTAGACATCCCGGTTGTGGGCAATCCCTTCGATAACGTCTCGCTGAGTGGCACGGGCGTCCGCGCCACCACCACCCACAAGAACAATCTCTACCAGTACCCCACCCCCAACTCCGGCATCATCCTCCAAATGGATGAGGGCACAGGCTTCGAGATTCTAGGGCGCACAAATGTAGACCAACGTGACATCCCGAACTGGCTGCTTGTCCGCTTCGACAATGGCCGCGTCGGTTGGATCAAATGGACGCCGTTCATCGTAATCGACGGGTCACTCAACCGGACCCGGCTTTACTAACGGCAAATGCGGGTCAATCGGTTAGAATAAGCTGTATGACCTGCAAGCAACAAAAGAGGGAAAACAACAACATGCGAAACCGAGCTTTGCCATTATTCGTATTGATGGCGTTGGTATTGGTCGTGGTGCTGGCCGCCTGCCGTCCAGAAACCCCGCTAGGTGGGCCACCCACCCCGTCCGAGGCGATCATGGTGACAGAACCCGCCGCCGAGAACATCCCCCCCGGCACCACGCTAGACCTCGTCGCCTCGCCAGCCCGTAAGATCACAGGTGAGCTAGAGGCGGGCGCATCTGCAACCTACACGCTGACCATTGCGGAAGGTGCAACTGCCGAGTTCAACCTCACCACCGAGGCAGAGGGCCTGACCTTCTCCCTCACACCGCCAGACGAGGTCACACTAGAGGCCGAGACGACCGCCCAGACCACCTTTGCCGGGGTGCTCCCCGTTGCTGGTGATTACAAGCTGGACATCACCAACAGCGGCACGGCAACCGCCGCCTTTATCATGGACCTACAAATTAACCTCGGCATGGAATCCACCGCCCCCTAAGCCAAACGCGGGCCAACTCCCCCGTTGGCCCGCAAACCGATTCTTGTTTTGATGTCGCAGCCAAGCACTAATCACGTTTCACATCCACCCAACAAAATCCATCTGTCCCGAAACCCGAATACACTCCGTTACAACTCCTTTTGGCTACCCTGCCCACATCACGCTATAATGATCGTATCATTTCGCAATTCATGAGGTGCCGCGCCATGTCGCACGCCTTCATCGCATACTCTCAACCGAATCGTCTGTTGGCAGTACGTCTGTGGGACGAGCTTCGCTGGCGGGGCCTGGACGTAGGGATTGACCTACAAGATGTGCCACCACAATTTGAACGCCGGGCCGTGCTCGAAGACCTCGTGTTTAACTGCAAGCTGCTGCTACTGATTGTCTCACCACAGGCAGAACACGACGACGAACTCCGCCGCCTACACCTGCTTGCGATTGAGCAGGACTGTGATGTGATTGCGTTGCTCCTCCCCGGCGGTTCGCTCCCCAAGGCGCTGCAATGTGCCAAGACACTCGCTTTCGGGAACTACGAACGTGGATTCAAACACCTCATGCGGTTGATTCCAGACGAACAGTTTCACCGTGCCCCGGACCCCCATCGTGTGCTGGATAATTTGCGCCATGATGACCCAGATGTGCGGCGTGTGAACCTGTTCCTGGCAGCCAAGGAGCAGATTACCACCACCATTCCCCGTGCCATCACGTTGATGCTAACAGATGATGACGCCAGTGTACGAGCAGCGGCGGCCTACGCGCTGGACCAGATCAACAACGTAGACACGGCAGCCTCGTTGTTGCTCGCCCTACACGACGACAGTTTCGATGTGCGCTCTAACGCAGGCTGGGGGCTGGTCAAGATGGGACGACGTAAAGATGCGCCCGCGTCACGGGCGATCATACCTGAACTGATTGACGTATTAGCCGACAACACGAACTCGCACGATGCCCGTGAAATGGCCTACATGGTGCTGTTACGCATCGGCGGCAAACGCGCCTACGAAGCCATTGACCGCTACTGGAAGTCCTAACCCAGATGCCCGTCATTGTGCCAGCAAACGCCCTTGGGGATCATGTGCTAGCGGTTGAGGATTTCTATCAGTCGGTGGACGGGATGCCGGATGGTGTGTTAGATATGCGCTCTGTTGATTTTGTGCGACCCTATGCCGTGGTCGCATTAGCGGGGGTCGCACGGTTGTATCATAGCCGCACTGGCAATCCACTCATGCTTATCAACATGCGCCATCGCGTTCACCAGTACCTCGAACGTGTGAACTTGTTTCAACACGTTGGCACAGCCATCCGCACGGAAAAAACCCTGACGGAGTTCTTCGACCGAACACAACCAAACCCTAAACTGCTTGAACTCACCCCGGTTCGCTCTACAGCAGATATGTTACAAGTGATTACACAGGCAGAACGCATCTTCTCGTATTGGTTGCAAGTTCGCAATTTACGCCGTCTCATGAGTGTCCTAAGCGAGATTTGCGCAAACGTCTACCAACACTCAAGTAGCGACACAGGCTTCGTAATGATCCAGACGCACGAGGCCCGTAGCCGTGACGAGGTGCGGGTACGTGTCGCGGTGGGAGACCTGGGAATCGGGGTACGCGGCAGCCTGGAACGCCAACACGGGGTCCTTACGCCGGACACAGTGGGGTATCTCCATGAGGCGATGAACGGGCGCACCGCCCGCGAGACAGGACGCGGTGGGCTGGGGTTGCGGGTTGTGCAGCAGGCAGTCGGGGCCGGGGGCGGCTACCTGTGGGTGCGCTCTGATGATGCCGCTATCCTTAGTAAGGGACTGGCGCAGAACACCCCCCATACGGACCTTGTGCGCGTCCCAGGCACACAGGTTGCGGTAGATTTTCACGCCCCGTTGAACACCACTAGCCTTGTGCAGCTTGCATAAAGCTGGCGTAAGAACTGCATAAAACTCACGTATTTCAGTAGACATTTACCAGAATCGTTGTATGGTGAAGTTCGATCCGCTCTCGAGCGGATTTTTGTTTACCTGTTCAGTAAGTGAGAGAAAACCCCTCAACCATCATGTGTGGAATCCTGGGAACCTTCGGAGCCAACGAAAACGCTGACCACCTGAAGGCGAAGCTCAGTACACTTACCCATCGCGGTCCCGATGGGAACGGTATCCGTAAACTCGATAACGGCGTTTTGGGGCACACCCGCCTCGCAATCATCGACGTACACAACGGCCAACAGCCGCTCAACAGCCAGACCGAAACCGTGTGGATGGTGGGCAACGGCGAGATATACAACCATAACGACCTGCGTGCGCTATTCCCCGACTACGACTTCAGCACACAATCCGACAATGAGGTGATTATCCCCTTGTGGGAACAGCACGGCACCCGCACCGCCGAGATGCTGGACGGCATGTTCGCGTTTGCCCTGGTGGACGGCGACGATCACTTCTACATGGCGCGTGATCCGCTGGGCATCAAGCCGTTATACTACGGCTTCGACGGTGACGTCCTGCACTTTGCGTCCGAGATCAAGACGATTGCGGAGCGCGTTGAGAAGGTCATGGATTTCCCGCCGGGGCATTGGTATAGCAGCAAGCACGGCCTGGTGAAATACTATGACGTGGCAGACGCTCCCCGCAAAGCGGAGACACGCG
Organism: uncultured Anaerolineaceae bacterium; assembly: GCA_964462905.1. GTDB lineage: Bacteria > Chloroflexota > Anaerolineae > Aggregatilineales > Phototrophicaceae > DAOTTY01. Next base: position 23,183 of record CAYWZS010000010.1, on the reverse strand, counting down.
CCGCCGCGACTGTCCAGCAAATTCGCGAGGGGCTAGAACGCGCCGTTGAGAAGCGGCTGATGGCGGATGTGCCGTTGGGGGTCTATCTCTCTGGTGGCCTAGACAGCACGATTATCGCCGCGATTGTGGCACAACGCATCCCGAATGTGCATTCCTTCGCAGTGGGGGTTGAGGGGAGCAAAGACCTGGAACACGCTCGCGCCGCAGCGAAGGCAATTGGCACAACACATCACGAGTGCATCTACACCCGTGAGGACATGATGGAGGCGTTGCCGGGGGTCATTTATCATCTGGAGCACTATGACCCGTCGTTGGTGCGTAGCGCCATCCCGAACTACTTTCTAGCTCGGCTGACTCGCCAATATGTGACAGTAGTATTAACAGGTGAAGGGGCCGACGAGCTTTACGCCGGATACCACTACCTGAAGAAGTACCGAGACGATGATACCCAACTGACGGATACACTGGTGAATCTCACCAAGACACTTTACAACTGCAACCTACAACGCTGCGACCGCATGACAATGGCACATAGTATTGAAGGTCGTGTCCCCTTCCTAGACACAGATTTCATCGAGTTGTCGTTCAGTGTGCCGAACGCTATCAAGATTAGTGAGGACGGAATCGAAAAGTGGGCACTGCGCAAGGCGTTTGAGGATCTCATCCCGGCAGAAGTTGCATGGCGTGTGAAGGAACAGTTCTCAAAGGGCGCGGGGTCCAGCGATATGCTAAGGGAACTCGCAGACAACAAAATTAGTGACGAGGACTTCCACAAGCAACAGCAGCAGGTATTAATGCAAACCAAGTACAAGCTCCGCACGAAAGAAGAAATGCTTTATCATCGTGAGTTTGTGAAGCACTTCGGGATGCAAATGACGACAACTGTAGAGCCGTGGGCCGGCTGGGACGTGCCACAGCCGGCGTAGCGCACCAAGGGGACCCCCGCTTTGGTCCCTTTTGAAACACTCAAACTTGATTTACCGTTGAAGAATGTTCCAGAATCGTAAAAGTTAGATTAACCAACACACAAGTCCCACAAAGTGTGATATATTCTACAACAGAAGTTGAGTTGTTTTCGCGGTGCTACCTAAACCCGCAAAACCTTCACATTTTTTTGGGACACCCACCCATTTAACAAAACCGGACGGTGCTTACGCAACCGTCCGGTTTTGCGTTTAGGCGTCATCGTCCGCTTCGGTTGTGTCTGTGGGCTGCTTGTCATCTGGCTTGCCTTGCATTTCGAGCGCTTCGATCTGTTTTTCGACACGGGCTAGGCCCATCTGTTGTGCCTTCAGGCCACGTTGCTTTTCTTCGGGGAGCGCTTGAATGTCCGCAATGCGCTTCCGGAACAGGAGCCGCGCCCCGTAGAGGGGACGCAACTTCTTCGCAATTTCGGGTGCATATTCCTCTACCGAAGGTATATCGCCTTGTTTGGGGAGAGGCTGGCTACTCGTATGCTTTTGCGCTTGCTTTTTGGCTTCTTCCGCGTTCTTGCGGCGCTGCTCACGGATTTCTTCCGTCTTCCGATTAACCGCACCAGAACGCACCTTAACCGACCGCGCAAAGATCGCAATGCCGCCCATTTCGGCGTCATAGCTGGGTGCGCCATCAACCACGATGGATGCGCCCTCGTCCTCGTCTAGTTTATCGGCGACATTTTTATCCCACTGCGCCTCGCCCACATACACAAAGAAAGTTGTGGGGTCCGCTGGCACATCAGGCATCCCGCGTGGGAAGGTTTGAAAGACCTCAATATGGGCTTCGAGTGTGGCAAGCACCAGGCCTTGCTTCACTTCGATGGTTTGGGGACGCCCCTCAATAGAGATATTCACTTTTTCAACCTTCCCCTTCGGCTTGTCTAGCACAGATACAAAGTGTGTTTTTCGGTCTTGCCAGATAATCGGCGGCGCTTCTAAAGTGGGTTTTATCGCACGCCGATCTGGAAAGATAATATGGCGCAGGTCATCTGGCAACGCACCCCGCACCAAAAAGAAGAAGATACCCCCAAGTGTGCGGCTGCGTTTGCCGTCCTGGGTCATCATCCCACCATCGTCTTCGATAGCAATAGCCGTCTCTAGCATAATTTCCGCAAAAGGATGCCCACACAAGCGCACAATGTTGTGAACCTGAGCAATGGGTTTTGCCTGTTTCTCCCCCAGTGTTTTTATGATTTGACGCGACAGCTTCTGGTCCGCCCTAGTTTCGGTGGGCACGCTCTCACCCCTCGGTGTTAATCCCATGTTATGTTTGCATCTATTGTAACGTGGTTTGGACGTCAAGCCCACCGGGGATTCGTACTACGCTGGACAGGGCAAGCGCCTCATTGATAAACTAATGTATCTCACGATGACCGCCTGACGGGAAAAATCATGAACACCACCTACATCACCGTCGAGGAAATGGCCGAAATGGCCCGTGTCGCCCCAAACACAATCTATCGCATCCTGCGTGCAGACCAGCACAAGCCCGAAGCATCACGACGTATTCCAGGCGCATTCAAGCGGGGTAGCAAATACCGGGGCGAGTGGCGCATCCCGCGTGATACCGCGCTTAAGTGGAAACGTGATGAACGGGGTCGTAAAAGCGCCCAGCAGCGAATCATAAAGTAATATTTACTGAAATAAAACTAGCGCCGCATCAGTCACGCCAAGAAGTAGTGCGAACTTCACCAGCTTGCCGATAATCACCAAAACAGAGAAGGTCAACAGCGAAACGCCAAACCCACCCGCCACCGTTGTAAGCGGATCACCAATAAACGGCGTGCCGGAAAACAACAACGTCCAGACACCATAACGTTCATAGAGCCGTTCAGCACGTTGTCGCCATCCCTTTTCATCAGATTGCCCGTCTCCAACCCACCGACTCAGGAAAAACTTTGCCCCGTAACGCCCCACAGCGTAATTGACCAGATTCCCCAGGTACCCCCCCGCCGTTGCGACCAAAATTACGATGATTGGATCAAATCCAGCAGTCGGCATTCCCATTGCCAAGACATCCGAAGGGGCGGCAATAAGGGTTGCGGCTAAAAAGCTCAACAGGAAAAGTCCAAAATAGCCGTATTGCATTGCCAAATCAATCATACGCTACCCGCTCCATACCCGGTGAATTTGCAACGTTTTAGGATAAACCAAAGACACCACATATTCCATTCGGCGTAGGTGGCCGCTTACGTTATAATCTGAACTGTGGATAAGTCCACAGTAGATTATTTCAAAGTATAATGGAGTTTGTTTGATGTCGGAACAAGAGTTCTCTCCCGCAGAATCCGAGTGGTACTACCCTTCTGAGGAAATTATTGAGCAGGCACACGTCCCAGACTACGACGTGGTTTATAAGCGATCCATCGAGGACAACCTCAACTTCTGGGCAGAGCGTGCCGAGACCCTGGAGTGGTATCAGAAGTGGGATAAGGTACTGGATGACAGTGAGGCCCCCTTCTACAAGTGGTTTACCGGGGCCAAGACAAATATTGTGCTGAACGCGCTGGACCGTCATACCAAAACATGGCGTCGTAACAAGCTGGCACTCATCTGGGAGGGTGAACCAGGGGACAAGCGCGTCTACTCCTACTCCAAGCTGCATCGCGAGGTGAACAAGTTCGCAAATGTGTTGCGGAGCATGGGGGTGGGCAAGGGGGACACCGTCACGATCTATATGGGACGTGTCCCAGAGATCATGATTGCAATGTTGGCCTGTGCCAAGATCGGCGCACCGCATAGTGTGGTGTACGGTGGGTTTAGCGACCAGGCACTCGCAGACCGTATCGCAGATGCCAAGAGTAAAGTTGTCGTGTGCTGTGATGGGTCTTGGTTGCGTGGCAAGGTCGTGAAGCTAAAAGACGTGGTTGATGAGGCTGTGCAGCGGTCTCCCGTTGTGCAGTCCGTGATCGTGTATAAGCGCACCGGGCAAGAGATCAACATGGAACAGGGCCGCGACTACTGGTGGCACGACCTGATGGGCCTGCCGATTGCCTCCCCTTACTGCGAGACAGAAGTCATGGATGCGGAAGACCCGTTGTTCATTCTTTACACGTCCGGGACGACGGGCAAGCCAAAGGGCATTTTGCACACCCACGGCGGGTATCAAGTTTACACATCCACCACACTCGAATGGACATTTGACCTTAAAGACGAGGACCGCTGGTGGTGTGCGGCAGACCCCGGCTGGATCACAGGACACAGTTACATCGTATATGCACCGCTGATCCTCGGCTCAACCAGCATCATGTATGAGGGCGCACCCACCTTCCCCTATCCAAATCGCTGGTGGAAACTGGTTGAGGAGTATCAGGTGAGCCACCTCTACACCGCGCCGACGGCGATCCGTGGATTGATGCGCTTCGGTGATGCCTGGCCGGAGCGCCACGACCTGAGCAGCCTGCGAATCCTAGGGTCCGTCGGTGAGCCGATCAACCCAGAAGCGTGGAAGTGGTTCTATAATATTGTCGGTGGGCAACGCTGTCCTATCATGGATACCTGGTGGCAGACAGAAACCGGTGGCTTCGTGATTACGCCGCTGCCGTCTGTGCCGTTGAAGCCGGGTAGCGCAACCCGCCCCTTCCCTGGTCAAGAGGTGGACGTGGTAGACGACGACGGCAACTCATGCGAACCGGGCACAGAGGGCAAGCTCGTCATCAAGCGCCCCTGGCCGTCAATGCTGCGAACCGTTTACGGCGACCCAGATCGCTACATCAAGCAATATTGGAGCGACTTCAGCGACAAGGGCTGGTACATGGCTGGCGACAGCGCCCGCAAGGACGAAGACGGCTACATCTGGGTGATTGGCCGTATCGACGATGTGATTAAAGTCAGCGGCTATCGCCTGGGGACGGCAGAGATTGAGAGTGGCCTCGTGAGCTACTCGGATGTGGCCGAGGCCGCTGTAATCGCTGTGCCAGATGAGTTGCGCGGAAATGTGGTCTACGCCTACTGCATCTTGAACGAGGGTGTAGAGGGGAACGACGATCTTGTGAAACAGATCAAAGCACATGTGCGGCATGAGGTCGGGCCGATTGCGATACCAGCCAAGATTGAGTTCGTGGAGAAACTGCCCAAGACACGGTCCGGGAAGATCATGCGGCGTGTGTTGAAGGCGCAAGCGATGGGCCAGGATGTCGGCGACCTCTCCACCTTGGAGGACTAACACACTTTATTGCCGAGTGACAAAACCAACATAAATGCGGTGTATCCGCGTAGGATGAAGCGGGACGTTGCGAGACAGCGTCCCGTTTTTGTTTGCTGAAGCGTCGCATGACAAAACCAACCTGAAATCAGAAGCTAATTTTGCTTACACAACCACAGAAGTAAAAATAATGATTTACGTCTCTTTATTACGTGGGATCAACGTTGGCGGACCTCAAAGCCGTTTACACTGGGTTGGGAATGCGTGATGCGTCCGCATACATTCAGGGTGGGAATGTGGTGTTTCGCAGTGACGATGAGGTAACAACAATCACAGCCAAGCCGAAGACAGCCATCTGTTTACAAATCAAACGGACTTCGAGGAAAAGAAGGTTTATGTCATGGTGTTGGCGGCGGCACCTGGTAAACCCCAGCCAAGTGACCCCGCACTTATGCGTGATGAACGGTACTATTTGGCCGAGGATGTCGTGTACTTGTACTATACGAATGGGCAAGGAAAAACCAAGCTCACCAATAATCTGCTAAAACAGCATGATAGCGTTCGCGCCACAACACGAAACTAGCTTAGTTCCACCAGCCCCATGAGGACGCGTCAATCTCATCAGCTAGATTCGGCGCAAAATTATCATCAAATTCCGCAGTGAGCCAGAGCGATGCCTTGAGCGCCACCCGCTGCACAGCAGGATCATCATCACGCATAGCATTCAACACAACAGGAAAGACGATGTCGGTGACGGCCCACAGGCTCTCGGCAACGGCGTGCCAAACGTGCGTGTTAGGGTCATTCAAGCCCAAGAGCATCTGCCGCAATAACGTCTCGCTTTCGGTTTCGGCCAACAGCACACCGAGCGCCGTTGCCGAGGCGAAACGCACATAGCTATTTTCATCATTCATCAGCGCATTCAACAGTGGCTCCATCACGAGGTCTAGGTCGTGGAACTTGCCCAATGCGGATGCAGCAACATAGCGCACATAACTGTTTTCATCCGCAGCCAGCGCCTCCGCAAATGCAGGTATCGCACTGACAGGTGCTAGGTTCTCTAAGGTTCGGACGGCCTCCCAGCGCACATAACTATCCATATCGCCCAGCATAACACCGATTAATCCTGGGATTGCAGCAGTATTTTCCGTTATACGAATGGATTGAATCACCGCACGACGAACATGTTTGCTACGGTCATAAAGTGCCGTGATGAGGGCATCGGTTGCTTCGGGGCCAGCCCAAGATATTTGGCCGAGTGCCTCAGCAGCAGCCCGCCGTACCTGGGCATGGCGGTCATCCTTAAGAGCGCGAATCAAAGCATCAATCGGCGTTTGCGTGTTGATCTTGCTCAACAACTTCGCGGCCAACGCACGGATTTCGCGGTCATCGTCTTTATCCAACGTTTTCACCAACAGATCCACCGCTTTTGGATCGTTCAGTTTGGCGAGTTTGTAAATCGCTCGGTAACGTATCGTTCGATTTGGATTGTGAAGCTGTTCCGCGATCTGTTGTAACTGTTCCAATCGTAGACCCTTCTACCGATTATTCCCTGATTATGCCTATTATATGCCAAAATGGATGGGTTCTGGGTAGACGTTCTTTCGTTAACGTTTGGTCGAATCGAAGCGCGGCTTGAACCCATCTCTGCTCTCGCGAACGTCTGGTAAGGTTGCACGCAACCCCCCAAGCGTGTGTTGATATGCCCCATCGTCCCAACCCATCTCAACGGCCAATAGACGAGCCGTATCACCTGTTCCAGCAGCAAAACGTGTTTTGCCTACATGAAACTGTTGGACCACGAAATAACGCACACCCATTTGTTCCAGTCCGTCACCAAAGGCAATCGGATCATTCAATGGTGGCAATGGCGTCATCGTGATAGCCGTTTGTATACCCGCTTTATGTATCTGTTGAATCGTATTTAGCCGTTGTTCTGTGGAGAAGCAAAGCGGCTCGAAGGCTTTTCTGATGGTTTCGTCATCGGTCGTCACGATCATATTGACCTGAAGTTTCTCAAACTGTATGAGCAGGTCCAAGTCACGGATGATGAGTGTGTCGCGTGTTTAGATCACCAAGTTCGGCTGATGATAGGTCAGCAGTTCTTCAAGCAATGACCGTGTGAGTTTGAGTTTGCACTCAATCGGTTGGTAGGGGTCCGTCACACTGCTCATGTAAATGGTCCCACCTGTGAGGGGTCGCGCTTTTTCTTGAGCAGATCAAGCGTATTCTTCTTGACCTCGACCCAATATCCCCAGTCTGATTGTTGGTCATCAGTGCGAGCAACCGAAAGCACACCCGTTGTAGGGATTGAGTGTGTAGCCGTAGGCGTCAATGAACCCAGACACCTTGGTGAGAATGCTCCGTGATGTCTTGTGTTTGACCCCACTGTGGCCGTATCGGTTGTGATTGTCTGTCATGCTATTTCCTGATTCGTCAAAACCAACATAAATTTGATCTATGCCTCAGCAGTATACTTTGTCACGTATACTTGCAAGTATACGTGACTTACTATGTCACGACGTCGTGACACAACAAAGTAACAGTGTCTCGGCTATAAAGAATCGCTATGGTGGGGTGACAAACCAGCTATACAAGTGTGTGACGTTATGTGCCAACATTGTAATTTGGCCTGTGGATGCGTTCATGTGGACCAGTAAACCGGCGGTTTCCCCGGTAATGTCAGCAGTAACAAGTAACACCCCGTCGCTATGGGGCGACCAACGCACCTCGCCCAGAATGTCATAGGTGCCAGCCGAAACAGCCCACGTCTGCGCTACAACATTGTAAACAGCTAACCGAGCATCATCCCCGAACAACGACCCGCTGAGAACATCCTGATCCACAATCATCTGAAGATGTGCGCTGTTTGGTGACCATTGTGGCCGGAGCAAATAACCATCCACAGGTGATACAAGCACTGTCGTTGTGTCCGTCTGTAAATCGTACAGCCGCACTTCAGTGGTGGTATTTTGCGCGTTCGATGGTGGCACGGCTGGGTACAACAGATAACGACCGTTTGGCGACCACAACGCGGGATAGTGCAAACGCCCAAAGAACCCCAAACGATTGTGATCGGCATCTGGCAAGGTGGTGATGATTGCATCCTGTTGTTGATCGTAAATCACATAGGCCCAGTCATCATCACAACCCGTCACAGGGCGATCCCCCAAACAACGGGCGTAAAAGACATACTGTTCAGATGGGTCCAGCACAGTCGGGATAATGTCGCGGGGTGGGATGATCTCGCGTGGAAATGATGCCGCAAGGGTTATCGGTGGCAATTCGAACAACTCACCTGTTGAAATTTGATAGCGGTCAGTCTGGCTGTTACCGCCAAAAAATGTCACCGTGTCGGCGCTCTCTACCATATGTGGACACAGTGAGGCGCGTCCCACGACCGCGAAAGCATTCAAGCGGGACCGTTCCCAAACGTTGTAACCGACAGCCTGCATGGTGGAATCACGCACAGCAACCAACACCTGTCCATCCTCAGACAGTGAGATGCAGTCATTGAGGGGAATTGCAAAAATGCGGCGGCTTCGTCGGCTTTGCAAAACGAACGAACGCAGATCACGCGGGGTGGCGTCGTAATTTTGTGCGAAGATCACCCCGTCATCGGGGCCGAGTTGGTCCCATCCTGTCCCTAGTCTTGGCAGCCATATCAGCAGGCTAATGGCCGCCAACAGTACCGCCCAAAGTACCACAGCCAACTCCAAATAACGCCGCATCGCACCCTCACCTGATGACCAAATTCCGCTGTCGAGTCCCGCCCCATTGTACGCGATTCCCCCGCGACATGTGTCCCTCAATTTGGGATAAACACGTTAACAAGCCCCCTGCCCCACCAACAGCTTGCACCCTCTAAACAGGTGGGGTATGCTTGTACCGTCAAAGCACAGTCTAACCATCGTTGACCGGGAGGGACCATGCAAACCCACGAATTTGAACAACGAATAGATCAACTCACCAACCACCAATGGAAGCTGTTGGAGGTGCTGATTAAGGCGGATTCGCAGTGGGTGACACGTCGCCAGATTGCCACCGCCATTGGCAAACGTCGGTTAATCCCCTATGACATTGGCTGCTTGAAAATGCTACAAGAAAAAGAACTGGTCGATATGGAACACATCAACGACAATACCCCGATTGGGTATCAGGTCGTCTATCGCATCAGTGTTGGGACAGCCACCGCGCTCAAGCAAATCAACAAGATACAAGAGAACAGCATCGCCTAGTTACAAGGACGAATTCGAATCATGAAAATCATCACACTGTTAAACGAAAAAGGCGGCGTCGGCAAAACGACTTTGTCAATCCACCTTGCTGCTGGGCTGGCGATTCGTGGGCATACGGTTGTACTCGCAGACACAGACATGCAGGCCAACTCCACAATTGCGTTCGGCCTGAAACCCGAAGGCGGCATCTACAACCTGTTGGTGCGTGCCGAGGAAACCCCTATCCGTAACGTGCTGCGGCAGGTGAACAAGGAGCGTTTGGTCGTACCCGAACAGGTTGATGCCGTTCGCGGCCAACTATTCGTGATTCCCTCCAACCATGAATCACGGAGCATCCCCAGCAGCATCTCGGATACTGCGCTAGTGCTCCAACGGTTCCGGGAGTTAGAGGGCCTCGTGGACTACATCATCGTAGACACAGCGCCAACGGCGACACTTCTGCACGCCGCAATCTACGCGGCAACAGACGCGATCATCTACCCGACACGGCTTGAGGAGTGGTCCTTCTTCGGTTTGAACCAGGCTTTGGGCCGCCGCAGCCAGGCAAACGCCATGCGCCAGCTACACAGCTTCAAGCCGATTGAAGTCATCGGGATTATCCCAACAATGGCGAAGATGCGGACCATCTTACACCAGGAAAATTACACCAAGCTCAAGAGCGCTTTCGGCGATATGGTGCTGGACCCAATTGCATCCCGTACCGTCTGGGCAGAGGCCGCCAGCAGCTACTTACCCCTATTCGCGTATGATCCCACAGCGGCAGCCACACAAGAAGCCTGGAGCGTGGTGGACATCGTTGAGGGGGTGCATCGTGGCACCTAAGAACAAGCGAGATCGGCTCAAGAACAGCGGCATGAGCCTGGATGCCCCGTTGGACAATGCCCCAACAGATATGTCCAACATTGAGGATTTTGACAATGCCGTCTTTGGAGGCAGCGAAGGGTTAGTGCCACAAAAAGATAAGCACACCCTATTCGATCAACTTCCAGCACAGGGATTTCGCAAGGCACTACAGGCCGCCGGGGGTACCATCCAGCGCAAGAACTTCACACTGAACATGAACGGCCTCACCTATGACGGGGACCAGCTCACACTAGAGGAATGGCGGGAAATGGGGGAATGGCTGACCCGGCTGCGGGACGCGATCCAGTGGATGATTGGAGACTGGGCTAACCTGGGTGCAGCACACATGGAGAATTGGCTGACCGAGGAAGACCGCGCCCTAATCGATATGAACGCAGTCGATGACGATGGCATCCCTATGGGAAAGTATCTATGGTTAGCAAATGTGGTGGACTATAAATACGGGACCCTTCGCAACTTTGCCTATATCGCCAACCAATTTCCTGTGTCACGACGTCGTGACGCGCTGACATACTCACATCACGTTGAGGTAGCGAAGCTAGACACTGCGCTGCAAGAACGATTGTTGGATTGGGCAGAAACAGGGAAGGACGGCAAGCGTGTTTCTGTGCGTAATTTGCGGACCGCTGTACAATCCGAAAATGTGTTGCCAGCAGGTGGGATCATTACCAATCGTCGCCCACCCATATATCAGAGCGTTTCGCAGCTACACCAAAGCATCACCAAGCTAGACCCAACCGACTGGCAACAACTTAGCCGGGATGATCGGCGTCAGCTACATCATGACCTCAAAGCAATCCTCGCACAGATCGAGCGACTAGGCATAGATTGATCCCAGCGGCACCTGTCGTGTCACGACGTCGTGACACGACATCCCTGTAGTACCCAAACGCACGCAAACGCTCAAATTCGCACGCAATCCCTAAACACACCATAAAGTTGTAAGTGTAGCCCCTGAAAACGCATTTAAAGCGGCTCTCAGCGCGTTTACGGACTATGTACGTGTGCGACGACGGCGCGTTTTTGACTCCGAGCGCAGATAGACGATAACAAACCCCGCAGGATTCTCGATATTTTCGCGCTCCTGTACGACGGATACAGCACGCATGACGGCTTTAACGCCATACTGCTTCACGAGCTTCTGGGCCGACTGATGCGATAGCGACCGCTCCGGGCAACGGGTACGGACGGCATCTACCAAGCGTGTCACAGCATCTTCGGGATTGGTAGCCGTTGCGGCAGGCTGCGCGTTGCGTTTGAGGCTACTCACTAAAAACCCAACTGGACTCAGAATGTCATCACGCTGATGTATTTCACGAAGCACCAAAGACACCTCACGAGCACCATACTTCGCGACGAGTGCCTGGGCGTGTTCCCACGAGATTCCCGGCTTTCCATCACCACGTTGCAGCGCCAGATAAACACCCTCAGCAGCACTGACTTGATCGCCATCGACACCGTAGCGTGATTTCAGCAAACGAACAATAAATCCAGCTTTGTTGTGAATAGGGCGTTCACGTGTCGCCATCGTTTGTAGCGCATGACGCACAGCAAAGGGGCCGAAAGTTCGCACCAGTTGTTCCACCCGACACGCAGACATCGCGTTATCCGTCGCGCTGCGCAATACAGACATGACATCAACCTCATCCGCAGTAAGTGATGGCAACCCATCCGCGCAAACAGACACAGGGGCCACCACCCGCGATGACTGTCCATTCAAAATTGGCGTGTAATCTCCATTAGGCTGCGGGAACGTCACATGAGCGCACAACACGCTATCTGATGATTCATCGGATTGTGAAGGAGAATAGCCTGGTACCACACTGTAGTGGTTCAACAGGCGACGCTTGTAACGAACCTTACGCTTTCGGCTCAATAACATTCGCGCAATCGAGGTGAAGGGCGGATAACGTTTACCCGTTTCATCCTCCAAGAATGCACCATAGTGTGAAATCAGCGGATCATCCAAATTAGATGGCATCACATTGTGTAGGTTCTGCCAGATAACAAAGTGCTCATCGTATCGAGGTGAAACACGAATTGTCGAAACAGCATTGTAACGACAGATCGTGCGCAACGAGACACCAAGACGTTGTGCCAACCATTGTCGATGATATTGCCCAGGACGACGCGCAAGCAAGGCCGTATGTAGCGCATGACGGTATCGCTTGACACTACCAAGCGCATCCTTATCGATTGCATCACCAGCCAACACCGTAACCTTATAGAGATCACAAAGTGCCCGCAATGATGGCACAATATATTGGATCGTTGGACGACCACGCCCACGTTTCTGGTTTTGTGTTGGTCCTGACACCCTTAACTCAATAGCATTGAGTTGGGGGGGTTTTATCCCCTCTAAAACAGCAGCGTTAGCCCGGTTTGCAGCCTCCGGGAAGATCGCATGATTTCCGGGTGCAGCAGCAGCCAATGCCTTACGAACGGACCAATCCCCAACGTTGTACTTGGCCGCAATCTCAACCAGTTCGGTACGCGTGAATGCCTGGCCGGGTTCCCAACCTGCATCATGAATGGCCTCCAAGACACGTAGCACAGCCGTCTTTTTCTCGGCCAACAAACGCTCTCGTAGTTCGTTGGGAATAGTCCGTAGCGCTGTAGGTTTCTGTAGCCGGGCATGTCGGCTGAATGCACTCATAATCGTCTTGAGTGCTTCCTCTCGCCGTTGGTCTGCTGTTTCCAACTGATGACCCGGAGGGGCGGGTTGCGCCACATGAATCCCAACAAGGGTCATAGCAGCATTGGGGGATTCACCATTGTCACGCAGCCAGCAACATGTTTCAAACAGTGCTTTGTTACGCCCACCAGAAATGCGCGATTTGTAGTAACGCACAATCTTTTCTGGGGCAACCTGTGTGGATGTGTCAGTGATAGCAGGCATATCGCTAGAACACGCTGAGAGCGTCTCTGTTGCGTTTTCTGCGTTATCTTGGTCCAGGGTATCCAAAAAGCCCATAATGCGGCTTAAATCCGCTTCTGTGAGGACCTTCGGAGCGATGTTGTGTTCGACGCGCCACATCCCATCTGTCGAGGCTGTTGGGGGAGCCACCACATAAGTGCCGTTAAACTGCCAATCAACGCCAGATGTGTGGCGGGTGCGAGTGCTAAGATGCTTGGGTACTTGAAAATACAAATGTGGCAAGCCACGTCCGCCGGAGCAAACCGTGTAGGTGTCAGCAAGATCAGGATAAATCTGACTGAAGGCCACGACATGTTTAGGATTATCGAAGTCCAAAACCGCGAGGCCAGAAACCTCACCACAAACAATAGCCACTCCACCCAAATTACGATTGATAAACCAGCTTTGTAGCTCCGAATCAGATGCGTGGCGGGATTGAAATTCACGCCAACGAACCGCAGCCGCTTTAAACTGCGATGGGCGAGTGGGTCCCCAAATTGGAATCACGGACCAGCCAAGATCGCGGTAACTTTGTGCTTTTTTGTATAGCTTGTTTGATTCAGACATCCGAAAACCACTCCACAGATCGGTGTTTCGGGTTGCCAAACCAATGTGATTCAGCTACACTACGTATGGTGAATGCGGAAAAGCCAAACAAACTCCTTGCCTGAATCAGCAGAGTTATGGCATCCCAAAAACCGTTTCACTCGTCAGCCCATTTGCGTGTCGTGGCAGATGCAAGCAGATGGGCTATTTTATTTTAAAGGTTATTGCGCCAGGTTAGGGCACAGGTACGCGCAAATTCCATAGGATTCGCACCTCAAATACATCATGTTTGTCCGTTTGACCATACTACCCATTAAAACACCTTTAAACTATACGCCAAAACAGCCAATTATGCAACTGAATCAATTCTGTTATTTAAATTCGCTTTAGAACATAGATTCGTGGGTGCAATCCACTCAGTGTAATTTTGATTTCACGCGCCAGCTCCCACTTTTTCACCGCAAGCAAAACAACCTCCATTAGCTTAACTTCATGTGTAATAACAACAAAGCGCCCACCACGCTTTGTGACACGTGCTGCCTCGCGGAACAGATCAGGGTAAAGCTCACGATTTTCACGATGGCTACCCACTAAATTCCCAAATGGGAGATCTGCCAGGACCACATCAACTGTGCCACTACCCGTAGGGATTTCGGTAGCATCCCAAGCATGAACCTCAATATGATCCTCTAGCCCTGCTGCTGTAATATTTTGCAATGATGCTTCCACCATCTCCAAGTCATTATCACACGCAAATATCTTCTGTGCTGGGGTTGCCAGCGCACGTTCAATTGCAAGCGACCCCGACCCGCAGGCCACGTTAAGAACAACATCATCGGGCGACGGCTCAGATAAACGTACCATCGCCTGTGCAACCCCAGCATTCAGCGCACCAGGCACGTTGACCACACGCCAATTACGTGTCGCATTAGGACGTGGCGATAGCCGTGTGAGCGCATCCCAGCCATCGCCGTGGGCCGCTCGGCGTAATCTTACAAGTAGATCACCCTCTGTTGCATTAGCATCAAGCTTGGTTGCTTTTGCAAGCTCGTCCAGTAGGCGCGTCATCACAGAAGAATTTGATCCAGCCGCATTAATATGAATTGTTGTGTAAGCATATTGTGGGGAAAGTGCACGCACCGTCTCGATTTGCTCAAGAAGGCGCGTAAAATGCTGGTGCCCCAAAAAGGCTTTCGGGCGCGGAATATCATATGTTTGCAACAAATACACCGCCTGCACCGTTTGTAGCGCAAGTAACCCCCCCAGGTTGCCTACATAGCCAACTCGGATTAACCCCTCCTCATTAATCGGGCGCGTAATCAGACGCTCACGATAGAGTGTAAGCAACTCATCAAGCACGATTTCCTCTAATCCCTCTGTGATTTCTAGCTCAACAACGTATCCCTCAATGTCGTGGATTGGCATAGTGGCTCGAATCTGGTGCAAATGAACAGGTATTGAACCTATATTGTACAGGGTGTGGGGAACATCAGAAACTGACATGATCCAAAACCTCAATCATTGGGGGACAAGCGAACAAACACTGTAAAAACACATATAATCAAATAAGCGTTTAAAAAAGGGGAAAAGTATCATCATGGCAGAAGTTGAACAAGTTGCACGCTACCTAAAGCACAGGGATCGTGCGAAACGCCTCCAGGCAATCAAAGCATTGGGGAGTTCGAAGGACACTCGCGCACTGAAGCTGTTAGCTTGGTCGGCCAAAAATGACCCAGATACCCAGGTTCAGCAGTATGCACGTAAGGCATACAATTACCTCAAGGGGCAGTCGCTGTCGGCACCAAGAAAAGGGGATGGGACCGGAGTAGTAGGTGCCGCATCTTTGCTAGCGTACAGTAAACGCAAGATGCAGGAATCACAAACCACCCAGCCCAACGAACCAACAGACGGCACGTTTGACTTTGGCTATCAGGACGAGGACGAAGAACCGGAAAACTACAATAATGGTGGAGACGATGAATCCGACTACTATGAAGATGAGAGTAACCGTTATTTCGATGATGATGATCTATTCGCGCTGGACGATGTCGAGACCTATGCAACTGCGGACAGTCACAAGGCTGGCCCGATAGACTGGGAAGCACGTAGAGCCATTCATGCTGCAATGGAATTTCACCTCGATGGGGATAATGCACAAGCCCTCAAGAAGTTGCTACAGGCAATTGGCATTGACAAACGTAGCACACGAGAGGCCGAGGCACTCAATGTAGCTGCCGCAATCACCAATATGGACGGACAAGCTGCAATAGAAGCGATCCAAGACCCAGATTTTCAGCGTAGTTTCCTCAACATGACGAAAAGAAGGAAACGCGAAGCGGGTGAAGATGTTCCTGACTGGGGAACAGCTTGGATGGACATCGGTATTTTCGGGCTGGTTATGACGGCTGGTATCGTTATTCTGGCGTTGGTCTTTAGCCTTCGGCTGACACCTGTGCTGATGGATGTTGCCAATAACCCTGGGCAGTATGCTGCATTTTACGCAGACACAGAAATCACATCGAATGATCTACGTGCCTTTGTTTCATTTATGGAACAGGGGGTGCCTATTCTGATCTTGATCGCGCTCGCTACTGCTGTAGGTAGTATTATCTCGACACTCGTTCAATATCTGGCGGTACACTTCGCAGTGGTGACATTCTTCGATGGAAAAAAGCCGTCCGCTGTCACGATTGACAAGATGTTTTATACATCATCAGTTATTGTGGGGGTGACGTTTGTGATTCTGATTGGCTCCATGCTGTTCGTGCCCAGTAATCCGGCTGCATATTCCGACGGAAGCGCCGCCCTTGTGATCGGGGGATTGTCATTGGGCGGTGTTGGGTTGTTATCGCTGGTTACGTTTATCGGCGCGATCTGGCAAGTGGCGGTGCTTGCCAAGGCGCAAGGCATTGGATGGATCTCCGGCTGTCTGTCAATCATTGTTGGGGGAATGATTTTGACCGGAATCCAGTGCGTGTTCCAAATCGCTTTCCCGTTGTTGGTGGGGATCATTAACGCTTTGGGCTAGTCACCCTATCGTGCACAATGTGGTTGCGGCGCTTTTTCC
The DNA here is from genome assembly GCA_964462905.1 of uncultured Anaerolineaceae bacterium. GTDB lineage: Bacteria > Chloroflexota > Anaerolineae > Aggregatilineales > Phototrophicaceae > DAOTTY01. The sequence continues at coordinate 6,430 of CAYWZS010000010.1, read as the reverse complement.
GGGCGGTGAAAGCATCAGTGAGATTCAACGCGCTTTTAAACTTCCTGAAACTGGAGAGGGTTTTGTCGCCGTTGCAATAATGGGTGGCAACGCTGTGATCTCTGAAATAGTGGAGATTTCGCTGGTTGAACAATTCAGTCAGACAGCGTCAGAAGCAGACGCGCCAATGTCCCCCATAAGATCGTATAAAGTGGGGTCTATTGCGCCGGGACACACATGTATCCCGGCCCTTTTGATCTTGTAATCCAGTGACGTCTACTTGAAGGCGATGACAGCTTTGGCGTAGCCGTTGCCGTCGGCGCCAATGGTAGAACTAATGGTGGCGAAGTCCAGCAGATCCAACACGCTGACGGATGTCCCGACACTGGGGTCCAGCGGTGCGAGCGGACGCAAGAATGGCACAAGTGGCTTGAAATCTATGTAAAACACGGAAGTGGGGTCAACAACCAGCGTTCCGGCAGCAGCCTGGAATGTCTCGCCTTCTGGCAGTGGGGTACCTTCCATTAAAACGCCCGGTGTCGCCAGCACGAATGCGCCGCCCGTAAGACCGAAGTTCACCGACAGCGGAAACGGTACGTTACCAGTTTGGTCGATAGCGGTCACGGTAATGAGGTCGCCCTCACGCTCAATCGTGAACTCAGCCGTACCTTCGGCTGCCGGGGCAAGTTGCTCACGCATAACCGTTTCGACAGCATCCACCACACGCACGGCTGTAGCTTCATCGGCGCTGGGATCAATCAAAATCCCGAACTCTAGCGGAAGATCGGTGATGTAGTCGTTAATGCCGCTGGCATCAGATGCCTGGACGGACGGCCCAAGGACAATCGCGTAGTCGTTAACCATCCAACCATAGATTTCTTCCAGGGATAGACCAATAGCGGTACGGCTGGCCTCGTTTGCCTGGTCCACAGCCTCACCACTATCTTCATTAATCTCATTAGCAGCGACGATGCTCTCATCAATGAATCCGGCGAGGTTCGTCAGATGGATAACCAATGGGAAACGAGTGGTGATATTCTCTGCAAAGGCGAAGTCTACCGCGCCCGTGTCCAGCACAGAGAATAGCGTTTCGCCGCCCCGTCCATTCACAGCAACTTCGATGTTAAAGATGCGCTCTTCTTCTATGCGTGCACCAACGACAAAACTACCTGTATTCTGATAAAACTCGCGCTCCGTCTCCAACTGTTCGCGGCGAAATGAATCTTCCGCCAGGTTTTCGAGGGTGGCGTCCAGGGCAGTTGCAGCGAGGGGTTGGTTGCCGTAACTCAGCACGTTGTAGGCGTCCTCTGTGAGCAAGCCAACGGTCGTGTTAAAGTCCTCGTATGCTGTCAGTGGCGTTTTTCCCTCCATCACCAGAACGCTAATCTGTGCGTACTGGCCCACGAGGACCGCATCGTCAGTAAACGCCAGCATGATGTCTGATGCTCTCGGTTCACCGCTTTCTTGGTCAAAGATGAAAGTAAAGGTGGTAAAGTCGCCGATGGTTTCCTCCGTTGGTTCGCGGCCCTCCTGGTTCGTGAACAAACTGACAAGCGCCGCTTGGCCCGCTTCAACATCGGCTAGTTCCGCAGCAAAAGTAGGCAATAGCTCGCTACTCAGGTTCTCAAGGTTTTCAGGGTCAGCAAAGGGAGACAGCATAAAGCCAAGTCCAACCGTGTCGCCCAGCCATGGGCGGATGGCAGTCTCGAAGTCATCGCCTAGCTGGGCCTCAGTCACGGCTTGGTCTAGTGCCGTCGACAGGTCGAGTTCTTCACCATACAAGTCGGTCTCCGCACCAATTTGTGCTGCGTAGCCGTCTAGCGTGGCGACGAAATCATCGTCGGCTCGGATGCTGGCGAAGATGTAGGTGTCCTCCGCTGTAAACAAGTCGGCCAGTATCGTAAGATCAGCGGTTGCAACTTGGGCGGACGTGCCAAAGGTCGCCAAGGTCAATAGTAATACCGTCAAAAACATTGTGATCTTTTGAAGCATAGAAATTCCTCCTTAACACATGCAAATGATTCGGAGAGTATAGGCTCGTGAGCGGAAACACGCAAAGCATATGTGAATAAAGTCTCGTAAAAAACGACGGACCAACGCTAGTGCGCCAGTCCGCCGCTCGTAAAATAGGGGCTGTTCCGGATGGATTGAAGGAATAGGGAAGTTGAAATTGCCCTCGGATGTCCCTATAACGTTACGCTATTTCTTTTTGGTCTTGTGCCCGGCACGCATCCAACCCATCGTGCCACCCTGAACGTTGTAAACCTTGTCAAATCCCGCCTTTTTGATCTTCGCGGCACCACTCATACTACGATTTCCCGTTGCACAGATCACAACAATAGGCTTATCGTTCTGGATTTCGTCCGTGCGCTTCTCAATCTCGTTGAGGGGAATGTTGATTGCACCCGGCACATGGCCGCCCCGGAATTCGGGCGCGGTACGAACGTCAATGAGATAGTGATCTTGCTTGCCTTTGATGAAATCCGAGTAGTAAGCATTGACGGTGATGTCCTCGAAGTCGCGCCTGAAAAGAAACATTGGGGGTTCCTCTGTCTGTGTGGTTTCGTGAGTTTCTACCTTTGCAGTATAAATCTGTTTTTGATGATTCGTTTGCCTCTCTTTCTTATCATAAGCATAAGTAACGCTTATGATAACGTTAGAAGCCTAAGACTAGCTCACACCTGTCGTCAAACGGTGTGATGTTATGTTATGCTATACAGTTATAAATGCCCTTTTCACTGTTAGCGTCATGAGAGGTGAACCTTTTTGATGGAAAACGAACAGACCCAGAACACCGCACCCAATTTCACCGAGTGGGATCGTTACCTATTTGGGGAAGGAACGCTCTTTCGTTCTTATGAGAAGCTCGGTTGCCACCTGTGCGAAGTCGAGGGTGTGGCCGGGGCACACTTTGCTGTGTGGGCACCAAATGCCGAGTATGTCTCCGTTCGTGGAGATTGGAACGGCTACAACCGTGATAAAGACCCCTTATCGCCGATAGGAAATGGCATATGGGCGGGGTTCTTCCCTGGCGTGCAGCACGGGCAAACCTACAAATACCAGATCGACTCGCTTCATATGGGGTACAAGGTCGAAAAGGCGGACCCTTACGCCTTCTATGCGGAACAGCCGCCGCGCACAGCGTCGGTCGTGTGGGACCTGGACTACGCCTGGAACGATGCCGAGTGGATGGCGTCACGTGGGGAACGGCACACGTTGGACGCACCCCAGTCCATTTACGAGATTCACCTGCAAAGCTGGAAACACAAAGACAGCCAACCCCTGACCTATCGTGAGTTGGCCGATGAATTGGTCCCCTACATCAAAGAAATGGGCTTTACCCACGTTGAGTTCATGCCTGTGACAGAGCACCCTTACGATGGGTCTTGGGGGTACCAAACGACCGGCTACTTTGCGCCAACGAGTCGCTTCGGCACACCGCAGGATTTGATGTACCTGATTGATCAGTTTCATCAGAACAATATCGGTGTGATTATCGACTGGGTGCCCAGCCACTTCCCGACAGACATGCATGGCTTAGATTTCTTTGATGGAACACACCTCTATGAGCACAGCGACCCACGCCAGGGTTTTCACCCGGACTGGAAAAGCGATATTTTCAACTACGGGCGTAATGAGGTGCGCGGGTTCCTAATTAGCTCCGCGTTGTTCTGGTTAGACAAGTATCACATTGACGGAATTCGGGTGGATGCGGTCGCGAGTATGCTCTACTTGGACTATTCTCGTGAGGATGGCGAGTGGATTCCGAACAAATACGGGGGTAACGAAAACCTGGAGGCCATCGCCTTCTTGAAGCGGCTTAACAGCGAAATCTACCAAAACTACCCAGACGTGCAGACGACAGCGGAGGAGTCTACCGCGTGGCCGATGGTCAGCCGTCCTGCGTATATCGGCGGCTTGGGCTTCGGCTATAAGTGGGACATGGGGTGGATGCACGACACCCTGAGCTACATGCAGAAAGACCCAATCCACCGAATGTACCACCACAATCAGTTAACATTCCGCATGTTATATGCGTGGAACGAGAACTTTGTATTGCCGCTGTCGCACGATGAAGTCGTGCATGGTAAGGGGTCGTTAATTAACAAGATGCCGGGAGATGCCTGGCAACAGTTCGCAAACCTGCGAATTCTGTTGAGTTATATGTGGGCACAACCTGCCAAGAAAATGTTATTCATGGGGGGGGAGTTCGGCCAGCGCCCGGAGTGGAATTACAAGTCACAGTTAGAGTGGTTTGTGTTGGAGCATGACGCGCACCGGGGCGTGCAATCATTGGTTAAAGACCTCAATCGGTTGTACACCTCCGAACCTGCCCTACACGAGTACGACACCGATGCTGAGGGTTTTGAGTGGGTGGACCCGAACGACGCCGCCACAAGTGTACTGACGTTCACACGGCGCAGTAAGTCCATCGACGACATCATCCTGTGTGTCTTCAATTTTACGCCCATTGTCCGTGAAGGGTATCGGATTGGTGTACCACGAGCGGGGCACTGGACAGAGATCTTTAACAGCGATGCAGCACTCTATGACGGAAGTGATGTGGGCAACGTAGGGGGGCGGACGGCAGAGTCAGTCGCGCATCACGGCCACGAGCAGTCGATTGTGCTGACGTTACCCCCGTTATCTGCGTCATTCTTTAAGTGGTCGCCGCCCAACGCATAAGAGCAGCAAAATTAAACGACCACCCACTCTCAGTGGGTGGTCGTTTAATTCGCAGAGTCGCATTGGGTTTTGTGCGTCTGTGTGATTCGTCCAGCGTTTATGTTAGTCTTAGCACCCTGTCATATTCAGAGGATCAACAGGGGAGACCAAATGCTAGAAAACAACTACGATGTCATTGTGATTGGCGTGGGCAGTATGGGCAGCCCAACGCTCTACGAACTCGCCAAGCGTGGCTTGAATGTGCTCGGCATTGACCAATTCGAGGTGCCGAACGAGATGGCCTCCCACCACGGCCTAACCCGTATCATCCGCCTCGCATACTATGAAGACCCGTCCTACGTTCCGCTTCTGCATCGTACCTACGAACTCATCACGGAGCTAGAAGTGGCGTCTGGGGAGAAGGTCTTCTACCAGACGGGAAGCATTGACGCCGGGTGGGAGGACAGCGATGTATTCGCGGGGAGCCTCCAAAGCTGCATTGAACACGGCCTAGAGCACACTGTCCTCACCAGTAAGGAGATGACCGCACGCTTCCCCGGGTACCGCTTCCCGTCGGAGACGATGGCGGTCTTTCAGCCGCAAGGGGGGTTGCTCGTGCCGGAGCGGTGCATCAGCGCTTACGTGCGGCTGGCGAAAGGGCACGGCGCAGCGGTCCATAAGGGGGAGCGCACCCAGGGCTGGGACCTGCTGGCAGACGGGCGCGTGCGCGTCACGACGGACCAGGGCACCTACACCGCCGAGAAGTTGGTCATCACGGCGGGGTCGTGGGCCTACAAGCTCGTCCCGCAACTGGCGGGGCTGACCGTCCCAGAGCGCCAGGTGCTCATCTGGCTGGAGACGCAAGCGCCGGAGCACTTTACGCTGGAACGCTTCCCGGTGTGGAACGCTCGTGTAGCGGAGGGGCGCTACTACGGCTTCCCGGAGTTCAACCCAAACGGCGACACACCGGGGATGAAGTACGGGCGCTGGCACCACCGCGAGGAAACCGTGGACCCGGACGAACTGGACCGCGACATTTACCCGGAGGACGAGGCGATTCTGCGGCAGTTCGGCGAGACGTACTTCCCGCAGGGGGCGGGGAAAACGTTGAATATGGCGGCCTGTATGTTCACGAACACGGTGGATGAGCATTGGGTGCTGGACACGGTGCCGGGTGCGCCGCAGGTGTCGGTGGCGGCGGGGTTTAGCGGCCACGGCTTTAAGATGGTGAGCGTGGTCGGCGAGATTATGGCGGACCTGGCGGAGAAGGGGGAGACGCGCCACGACATCAGCCTGCACCAGCTCGCGCGGATTTATAAGCCAGAAATTTAACGGTTAACTGTGCGGCGGCGGCAGCAAACCGCCTTGTTTTTCCTTGCTGCTGCCGCCGCGTACATATTGTGTGAATAATGTGTTGCGGTAGTGGCGGACGCAAGAATGGTATCCATATAAATTCGTGCTGCCGCTGCCAATGTGCCACGTTTTCTCTAGAGGCGGCGGCATGAATGTCGTGTTGAGCATCACGTTTTCCTCCGGCAGCGGACGAGGCAAGCCGTTGTCCCTACGATTTGTCGTGATATGAGGGTAGCACGGGAGGGGGTGTAGGGGGTGGGCAGATGCCCGGCGATTTGGGTGGGCGCTTAACGGGGCGTCATCTGATCTATCGAATCTTCCACGCCTGGGGATGGGTTTCATTTTTGTGAAAATGGCGATAATTCGTAACGTAGCGTTTCAAAACCGTTAGCGTGAGTGCATAGAACGGTATATAATTCGCTTTATGTAGTGA
>CAYWZS010000009.1:66908-68589 GCA_964462905.1 uncultured Anaerolineaceae bacterium | reverse complement strand
AGCGTCAGCAGTTCACCCTGGACCGCCCCCAGCACTGGTATCCACATGACCAGCATACCGACAAGCAGCGCGGCAAGCGCGATCAACACGCGGCGTGAGCGCAGCACGAGCAACAGCGGGTCAATGATCGGGCGACGTGCGCCCTTGTTTCTTTCGATGTTCATAGGTGATTCTCCTGTTATGGTGTGTGTGATTGATTGTGAATGGTCGTCAACCCCAGCCCCAGACAAATCCCTGGTCAGAACCCGCCCTATGCTTGTGGCGAGAGGGATGAGGTTTCATCGGAAATCTACGGCTCCTGCCGCCTGCGGTCCAGCGCGGCGAGGCGTGCCTCCAACAGCAGCACCTTACGGGCCAGTCGCCGGGTAAGCGCAGGTTCCCCGGCGAAATCCGCCGCTGTTAACGTCTCATCCGTCGCCAGTAGCGCGGCCAGTCGTGCGCGGCTGGTGCGCGCTTCGCGCTCAATCGTGCTCTCCCCGCTGGGGTCGTGCGCGGCCAGGATGTCCTGGGCAGCCTGTCGCTGGGCGGGGGTCGGTGGGGCGACCAGGACAACGCGCACGCCGTCCGGGGTGGTGGTGACGGCGCGGAGGTTTGCGCCGAATGCCGCCCGCAGTTCCTCCGTTAACAGGGTCGGGTTAGGTTGGCGGGTCGTGTTCAGTGTGATTTCGTGCGTCACTGTCCAAACTCCTTTACGTATAGGGTGACGGGCCGCCCCGTGTGGATGGAGGTGGACCAGGAAACGCCGATGATCGAGTTCAATATCCACTGGAGGCGAAAGGTGTGTAGGCCGGCGCTCACGTTTGGCACGAAGGTCCAAACATGATAGGTTTGGTAGAGGGGCACGCCACGGAAGTCGTCTGCGATATGCAGGCCGTTTGGCCCCCCCAGGCGTGCGCCGTCCATCTCGATGTCGATGTGCAGGGTGCCGTACCCTTCCAGGCTGCCGCGACAGATAAAAGTCGTCCCGACCATGAGCAGGCCGCCCTCCGCGTTGTGCGTCAGCGTGAGGTTGGCGGTGTCCACGTTGAGCCAGCCCGTCGTCCCAACCCCGTTGACGGTGATATTGTAGCTCGCTTCGCGCTCAACGTAGCTAAACGCGCCGCGCTCCTTCAAGTAGATCAGGTTGTCGCGCAGGTGGGTGTTGAGTGCGGTGGCATTCACCAGCTCACCCGTGACCCACGTTTTCGGGTCTGTCCAGGTTGTCATGTGTTGTTTCTCTCCTTCGTTGATCTGTTCATTCGGATTTGTGGGGCCGCGCAACGGCGTGCCCGACGAGGGTCAATAGGCCAGCGTGGTGTCTGCCCCCAAGCGCCCGGACCCAACCAACCAGAACGCGCCCGGATTGGCAGGTTCCAGCGTCCAAGTCACGGTGTGGGCGACCCCACCCCCGCCGACCTGATGGTCCTCCGCAACGATGAAATAATCACCGTTCTGGCCTGTACCGCCGTCCGCAATGGTGATGCGGTCGAACAACGTCCGGGCTAACACCTGCGCCCGTGCGGCTACCCCGCGTAATGTCAACGCCTGGGCGTGCGTGCGCGGCTCCTTGCGGCGGGTCAGCTCATAGCGGGCGATGTTGTCCGCATCCGCAATCTCGGTGAGGCCCGGCAAAACCAGGGCGAACTCGTGGGGGCCGTAGAAGGTCCCACTCAGGCCGTCCGTCGCCTCCACGGTGAGCGGG
>CAYWZS010000009.1:58888-66808 GCA_964462905.1 uncultured Anaerolineaceae bacterium | reverse complement strand
AGGTCCCACTCAGGCCGTCCGTCGCCTCCACGGTGAGCGGGTCGCCGGTGTAGAGCGCCCGCCCTCGGACCACCGCCCCCGCCACGAGATAGGCGTCGGTCGTCGTCAGGTTGACGATCCGCAGGCGTGCTGAGGCCGCGTCGGATTCCAACACGTCCAGGTCAAACAAGCTTGTGAGGTCGGCCCCGTTGCCGTCGGGCTGGGCGTTGACGGTGTAGTCGATCACCGGGCGTGGCTGGAACACCCGTAACGCGCCGATCTGCTCCCCGGCCTCGCCACGAAAACGCACCGTGAATTTCATCTCTTGTTGGGGCGGGAGCCGCTGGCTGCTCCCCAGCCGCCACAGCACATCGTCATTCCCGCCAACGCGCCGGGGCCGCATCGTTACCCCCACCCGGCTGACGGTATCTGCCCCGTGCGTGAGCGTGAGGCCGCTCATGGTGCCGTCGAAGGTCGCAACGGCACTCGTCCGCAGCAGTGCTTCCTGACGATTGAACAGCACGATGTCCCCATGACGATCTACGAATAGGCGTCCGCGCTCGGCGGCGACCACCTCACGGATTGCGGCCAACGCCAGCACACCGTCTTCCCAGTCATCCCCCACAAAGGCGAAGCGGCTCACACCGGGTTGCAGGGTCCAGCGCACCATTTGCGCGGCGTTGGGTAGCGTTGTCGTCAGGCCGAGTTCGGCGCGTCCGGGCATCCCCACCAGGAAAACCCCGGCGAGATAGCGCGGACGGAACGGCACCTGGCGCAACACAGCGTCTACCACCTGGTCGGCACGCGCATCTAAGAACGCGCCGGGGCGCACGCGGTTGTGTGACAGCGCCCGCAGCGGCCCCTCCGCCCGGATCACGGCAGTACGGGGGCCGTCCGCGCCGGGCGAGGGGGTGATGGTCGTTAGGGTGCCGACGAAGTGCGTGCGGACGGTCGCGCCGTCGTCAGAACTCACGCGCAATGTCTGGCCGATCTCCACCGGGCCAACGCCCGTCGCAGGGCTGTAGCGCCCGTCCGGGTTTCGCAGCGTGACCTGTGCCCATGACACCGGGGCCACGTCGGCAAACGGGGCGTCCATGCCGAGCCGCCAGCGCACGTCCAGCACGTCACGGGCGATCAACGGCGCGAACACGCCATCTTCATCCACGTCGATTTCAACGGTGTAGGTCGGGTGGGTCATGGCGACACCTCCAGCGTCCAACGGTGGCGGAGGGCGCACCCGTGGAACGTCCCGCTACCGTAACGATACTCACCCGGCTCCACACCGACGCGAGCGGGTTCGGCCAGCGCCCCACCGAGCGTTACGTCCGCACCGAGCGCCAACAGATAAGCGTCGATATAGTCGATCAGGTCCGGCAGGTGCGCCTGTGCGCCCACCCCCATCTGGACGGGAGCCGTCAACAGCAGGTGCGTCACGGTGACGGACAGCGTGCGCGGCCCGTTCTGGAAGGCCAGCGCCGTAAAGCCGGTGCCGCGCTCGGCGAATAGACGGTCCGCCTCGGCCTCGCCGGGGAGCACCAGCAAGGCCGGGAGGTGGGCGCGGTCCAGCGTAGGCGGTAGCGCGGTCATCGGGGTGTTGGTCACGCCGGGGACGACGAGCGCCCCCAGGCGGTCCAACGCGGTTCGATAGGTCATAGATCTCCCCCCCTTATGCCACGGTGAGGCGACGTAGGCGGACGACCGCCCCCAGCACATCCACCGGAACAGGCGTGACGTTGGGGGCATCCGGCTGGCGATAGAGCCACGCGGCCAGCGCCAACACGCTCATCAGCACGTCGTAGGGCGGGCGGTAGACCTCGATCACCGTCCCGGTGAGATGCTCCGCCGGGACGGAGCCGTTGACACCACGGGCCACCGTCAGCGCGTCCGCGACGGCGTCCACCGCCTCGACTGCGACGTACTCCGCGTCCAGGCGCAGCAACGCCCCGACCGCAAAGCGCGGCGTCTGGTCGTCGCTCATAAGCGCGTCCGCATCGCTTACGGACAGCGTCGTGTCCGCCGCGAGCAGGTCCGCAGCGGTGACGGTGTCGCCGCTGGGGGTCCACATAGCGGCGGGGTCGGCGTGCCAACCCCACACACCCGTAACGCGAACGCCATCGGTACCCCAGGCGAAGCTCCCGGTTGTGCGGCGTAACAACGTCCCGACGCCTGTTCCTGGCTCAACCGTGATCTCATGGGTTGGGACGGGGCCGTCGGCGTCGGTGACGCCCGCCAGCGACAGTAAATCGCCGCGCAACGCGATCTCATCGGCGTAGGCCGTCAGTGGAACGTGACGGACGGTCGCCAGACGCGGTGACAGTCCCCGGTGGGTTTCGCGCTCTAAGTGGGAGGCCGCCGCCCGTAACGCCGCCAGCAGGCGGTCGTCCTGGGTGGTATCGGCGGGGGGAACCCCCAGGTGGCGCTTGAATTGGTACAGTGTGGCAATAGTCTGCTGCATGGGCTGTGCTCCGTTGAACAATCGTCATACGAAAACACCGTAGCACAGACGTTCGGGTTCAGGGTGGGCATATGCCCGGCGATTTGCCCGGTCATTTGCCCAGGGGGAATAATGGGGCGTTCATGTACTCGTAGCAATCGCGGTGGCGCACTTTGACGCAACAGCCCGGAAGCAGATTGTCGTAGAACAGCAGGATGCCATCAGACATCGCACAACTGTTGAAAATCACCTAGTCATTGGGGGGTTGCGCGGTCGCGTTCTGTCGTATCATAGGTATACGACCCGAAACCAGAACCCAGGAGCCTATCCCATGCGACGTCTCATTGTTCTCTTGCTCATCACCGTGCTTGCAGCGACCCTCGTTCCGTCGGTTGCCGCCCAGACGAATACCCCCCTGGCCTACACCAATGTCGGCGGACAGCTTGTGATAACGCGCCCCGCCGCCGACTTCCGCTGGATTGTAACGAATCCCGGCGAGGCGGTGTTGCCGTCGTTTGACCTCGCCTGGTCACAGAACGGATCGCGCTTGCTGTTCGCAGTGCGTACAGGGGGCGGCTACAGTCTGCGTGTGGCGGACATCAACAGCCAGCAGGTGACGGAGATTCTCATGGGGAGCGGGGGCATCAGCAACGGCGGTTGGACCGCCAGCGGCGATGTATTGGTCGCGACGAGTGAGGGGGTCCAGCAGGTGACGCTAAACGGACAAGCGGCGCTGCGCGTTCCCGGCGGGAGTGCGCCCAGCATCTCGGCGGACGGGGCGCAGTTCTTCGCCCGTAGTGGGAGTGGCTTCGTCGCCGCGCCGACGGGGTCGGCGACGAACGCAGCGGGGTTGCTCGGCACCAACAGCAACCCACAGGCCACCGGGATCGGGGTCTGGGCGGATAACGCGTCGTTGGCGGCCTATTGGGGCGTGGGGGACGACGGCACGACCAACGTCATTATAGCGAACCTGACGAACCTCGAGGCCTTCCCGGAGTCCAGCGGGACGGGCGTCCCGGTCACGCCGTTGACATGGGTGCCAGGGGATGCGGTGCTGCTCTACCGGGACGCGAGCGGTGTGCAGGCACAGGACGCGAGTTGTTTACTGGGTGGCGGCTGTGACAGTGCCCCGGACCCGGTCATGGTGCTGCCGGTGAACGCGCAGGACGTGGCCGTTACCACGGGCGGGGCCGTCGTCTACACGCTAAATGGGACCCGCTTTGCGGCAGACGGAGCCTGTGTAGCCGCCGGGAACTGCACGGCGAACGCGGTCACATTGGGCGCGGTACAACCTGGCACGAGCGCCTATACCCAGGGGGACGCCACCGCCTTCACCGGGGCGGGAAACGGGCTGGTGCAACTCGTGGACGTGGGTTGTGCGGTGAGCGGCGGCGCGAGCTGTGTCGGCGCAAGTGGCGCGGTGGGGACGGTCGTCGGGCTGTCGCCAGACGGCGGCACTGCGCTCGCGGTCAGTGGCGACCAACTGTTGGCGGTTGCGGGAAATGTGACGGCGTTGGGGTCCGCCTCGGTGAGCCTGCAAATGGCCTGGGGCGGGTAGCACACGTTTGTGCAAACGGGCGGGCCGCTACATGGGGGCGGCCCGCTGGATTTAGGATGAGGGCTTACGCCTCCGCCATCGCCTGCACGCGCAGGAAACCGCGCTCGGCCAGCATATCAATAATCTGACGGGCGTTCTCCTCCGGCGTGTGGCCGACGGTGTTCAACACAACCTCGGCGCTATTCGGTTCCTCGTAGGGGTCATCAATCCCGGTGAAGTTCTTGATCTCGCCGGAACGCGCCTTGGCGTAAAGCCCCTTGGTGTCGCGGTCCTCACAGACGCCCAGCGGCGTATCCACGAACACCTCAATAAAGTTCTCCTCGCCGAACATGTTGCGAACGTCGTTGCGCGTGGCGCGGTAGGGGCTGATTGCCGCGCAGACGGTCACACCGTTATGCCGCACGATCTCACTCGCCACAAAACCGATGCGCCGGATGTTGGTGTCGCGGTCCACCTTGCTGAAGCCCAAGCCCTTGCTCAAGTGAGTGCGAACCACATCACCGTCAAGCAACGTGCTCTGCCGCCCGTACTCCAACAACAACGACTGCAACACACCGGCAATCGTGGACTTGCCCGCGCCACTTAGCCCGGTGAACCACACACAAAAGCCCTGCTTGCTGCGCGGTGGGTACTGCTCCGCGAGAATGGCGGCCACTTCGGGACGGGTGAACCAGTCCGGCAGCGGGACGCCCTGACCCAGATAGTTCTCGCGGACCTGGGTGCCACTGAGCTGCGCTGTCTTTGTGCCTTCCGCCACCTGATCGACCTCTTCGTAGCGGGTTTCATCCGGCAGGTAAACCAGCATTTTGAAGGGGACCATCTTCACGCCCAGTTCTTCCTCATGCTGGATGACGAGGTCTTGCGCGTCGTATGGCCCGTAGATCGGGTTACCCTGGCTGTCGTTGCCCGGCCCGGCGTGGTCACGGCCCACAATAAAGTGGTTCGCGCCGTAGTTGCGGCGGATGATCGCGTGCCACACGGCCTCACGCGGGCCACCCATCCGCATCGCCAGCGGCAACAGCGACAACAGCACGGACCCCGGCTCGTAGTAGTGTTCCGTCAGCGTCTTATAGGTGCGGACGCGGGTGTAGTGGTTCACGTCGCCGGGCTTGGTCATCCCGACAACCGGGTGCAGCAGTAACACGCCGTCAACAGCTTCGGCGGCGCGTTTCGTGAGTTCCTCGTGAACACGGTGCATCGGGTTGCGCGTCTGGAAGGCGACGACGTTCTCCCGCTCGAAAGCGGCCAGTTCTTCGCGGACCTCCGCCGGGGTACGACGGATGGAACCGAAGTCGTGGTGCTCTGGCAACGACAGCACGCGCAACGGCCCGCTGATGTTGGTGCTACCCCAGTTGTACATTTCCGCGACAATGGGATGGCGCGTGTCCAACGTACCGAACACTTTCTGCGCGGTGGTTTCCATGTCCCAGGCGTACATCTCCTCAACGGTCATCACCGCCAAGATGTTACGGTGACGGTCCACCAGCGCCACATCGCCGCCAACGGTGATCTGATCGCGGGTTTCATCGTCGATTGGTAGCGGAATCGGCATCGGCCACAGGGTGCCGTCCGCTAGGCGCATCTCGTTTACGACGCCCTCGTAGTCCGCCTGGTTCATGAAGGTCTTAAGCGGGGAGAACCCACCCACCGTCATCAGTTCCAGGTCACACAAATTGCGCTCGGAGAGGATCACCTGTGGGAGTGTGTTGGCATGTTGGCGGAGGGCGTCGGCTTCTGCGGCGGGGACGGCCAAGTTGACAAGGTCGCCGCCGTAGGGGGAAATTAGGGTTGTCTCAGTCATGTGGATGCTTTCTCTGTTTGATCTCGGTCTTTATGCAAACTCCGGCATGATAACCGAGAGAGCGCCAGCGCACAATTGTACGTCGCCGCTGATAGGGTGTGCGCTCCTGGCATTTAATTGTACAATGCGCCACAACTTGCCCCTGAGAACCACGAGGACCGCACATGCCGGCCAAACCCAGCGTTTTGATCTTCATCGTCAGCTACAACGCCGAGGCATTTATCGAGAGTGTGCTGGGGCGCATCCCGGCTCACCTGTGGACCCACGACGCCTACGACCTGGAAGTCCTCATCATTGACGACCAATCGCAAGATGACACCTTCCACCGCGCCCGCGACTACGCCGCCCGCTTCCCCAGCTACCCGATTAAGGTGCTGTACAACCCGGTGAACCAGGGGTACGGCGGCAACCAGAAACTCGGCTATCACTATGCCATTGAGAACGGGTTTGACGCCGTGGTATTGCTCCATGGGGACGGCCAGTATGCCCCGGAGTACCTGGACAAGATGGTGCGGCCTATCGTGGAAGACAAGGCGGACGTGGTGTTCGGCTCGCGCATGATAAACCGCTTGGACGCCTTGCGGGGCAAGATGCCGCTCTACAAGTGGCTGGGCAATCAGATTTTGACGTTCGTGCAGAATCGTATCCTGGGGAGCAGCCTGGCGGAGTTCCACACGGGCTACCGGGCCTACAGCACAGCGGCGTTGCGGCGGGTGCCCTTCGCCTTCAACGCGGACTACTTCGACTTTGACACCGACATCATCATTCAAATGCTAGACACCGACCAGCGCATCCTCGAAATTCCGATCCCAACGTTCTACGGCGATGAAGTCTCACACGTCAACGGCTGGCGCTACGCCGCGATGATTGTCGGCACGACAATTCAGTCCCGGCTGGTGCCGCGTGGGTTGCTCTACGACCGTAAGTTCGACTACGACCAGACAAACGAATACTACACGCTCAAGCTCGGCTATCCGTCGTCGCACCAGTACGCGCTGGACCAAGTGGTAGACGGTGCCCGCGTGCTAGACATCGGCAGTGGCCCCGGCTACATGACGAAGGCGCTCTACGACCGGGGCGCGAAGGTTACTTCGCTGGACCGTTTCATCCACCCCGCCACCGAACAGTACTCCGTTCGCACGGTGCAGTCTGAGGTGGAGGACTACACCCTCACCGCCGAGGACACCGCCGCCGATCTCGTGCTGATGCTGGACATCATCGAGCACCTGCGCACGCCAGAGGCGTTCATGCTGCGGCTGCGGGAAGGTGTAGACGCCACCAACCCGCCGACGGTGATTATCACCACGGGGAACGTCGCCTTCTTCGTGGTGCGCTTCGGGCTGTTGCTGGGGCAGTTCAACTACGGCAAGAAGGGGATTCTGGACAAAGACCACAAACGCCTGTTCACCTTCGGGAGCCTGCGCCGCCTGTTAGACACGACGGGTTATGAGATTGTGCGGGTGGACGCGCTACCGCCACCCTACCCGCTGGCAATTGGGGATAACGTGGTTTCGCGGCTGTTGTTGCGGGTCAACGGCTGGCTCAACCGGGTGTCGCCGGGGCTGTTTGCCTATCAGATGGCCTACATAGTGCGTCCGCGCCCGACACTCAACCACCTGCTCCAGGCTGCCGAGACAACCAGCATTGCGCGTGCGCGTGAGGACAGCCGGGACTAACTACAGGCGCAATGCGCCCAGGGTCGATTCCGTTTAGGGACAACGCCCACCCCCGCATGACATTCGGCACGTCTGACAACTCGGCTGATCTATGCTGGCACAAAACGTACTCCAAAGGTTAAAATATCCTGAGAGCATTCGGGAAAAATTTTACAAAGGGGTGAATCGTATATGGTGAACGACGAGAACAAAGATTTAGTCGTGCGGGAAGATACCACACCATCGGGAGAACCAGAACGCCTTTCCGAGGCAATGGGTGGCTACCAAGCCCTTGCACTATTTGGGATCATTGCAGCGGTGATGTTGGTTGTGTTTGCGTTCCCCACACCCAGCAATCCAGCCGTGCAGACGGCTACCGAGCCGAATCTGCTTGTAGCGTTGGGGGAACTTCAGGTCGAACAAGAGCCGGACCTGGTCGCGGCACTGGATAATCTCGATGTCGCTGAGGCCACCGAGGAACCCACCGCTGAGG
>CAYWZS010000009.1:51615-58788 GCA_964462905.1 uncultured Anaerolineaceae bacterium | reverse complement strand
CCACCGAGGAACCCACCGCTGAGGTCACCGAGGAACCCACCGCTGAGGCCACCGAGGAACCCACCGCTGGGGCAACCGAGGAGGTCACCACCGAGATGGAGGCTGCTGCGGAGGGCCAATGGCCTGCAACTGTCGCTGACGCGATTGCTGCGGGGGACCCGGCCAACGGGGAAACCGTGTTCCTGACCCCCTACGACACAGCAGCGGGGACGTGGATGTGCTCGAGCTGTCACTCTGTAGATGCGGCGCAGGCGCGACAAGTTGGCCCGGCGCTGTGGGGGTTGTCTGACCGCATTGACGAACGAGCGGCTGACAGTGGCGATGTGAATGGTGTCGCCTACACCTACATCTCGATCCTCATGCCAGAGGACTACCACGTCATCGCCGAGCCGGATTACCCACGGGGATTAATGCCACCAAACTACGGTGAGGTCCTGACGGAGCAAGAGTTGGCCGATGTAGTGGCGTATGTGTTGACATTGGGCAACCCAGACTTCTAAGCCAACACCCAAACGACACCACGGTAGTTTTAACCGTAGGCGGCCTGCGCAGACATTTTGCTGGAATAGCCTAACGGTTATCATCTCGTGTCGTGGCACACGGCAAGCTGCAATCGCGCATATTCACAGTCGCCAACGGAAGTCCTTTATCTATGACGACACTCCCCCCCGTCCGAGAGCCGTTCCCGGTGAAAGTTCCCTTCCTTACCGCCGTGGACCTGTACAAGCTGGGGCGTCCGCTATACGACGCGCCCGACGATACCGTGTTCGTCTACGAACAGCACATCGAGACAGTCATCCGCGCCAAGCTGGACGCGCTAGAACGCATCCCGGACCACAGCCTGACCTGCCTGGACGACGACTTACCAGGGCTGACGGCGGCCCTGTGGCGTATCGCAGGACGGGTTGCGGGGGAGCATCCGGCACACGCGACGATTGCCGGCGACGGCTTTCGGTCGCGGATGCTGGGGGTGCGCGTTGGGCGCGACGGGGCGCTCAGTTATGACGCAGATAAGGCTGCGCTCCCCGAACTCGGCGCGGCGGTTTACAGCTATCTTGGCACGCTAAATGGGGTGTGGCGGCTGGCGGCGGGGCTGTTGCTGTCCGTACAGGAGGACTTGGTGGTCATGCGCAACACAGCCGGGACAGCGCACGGCGACGAGGCCGAGGCGCTACTGGTGGCGCTCCCAACGCACTGGAACCCGTCGGAGAAGCTGGGCCAGTCCTTCGGGGGTATTCACATCCCGGTGGGGGATAACAAACGGCTGTTAGCGGCACATCCCCGGCTGATGAACGCCATGCTTGAAAAGGGGCCGTTCGTGCGCTACAGCTGGTCGTTGAGCAGTGTGGCGGACCTGTGCCAGAACCCAGTGTTGTTGAACAAGGCGCACTCGATGGGCGACCCGGCGCTGTTGGACCTACCGCCGCGTGACCTGATCGGTCGGTTGTTCTTCCGGGTGGAGCGCCAGACGATTCTCGCGCTACCGGACCTTAGACGGTCGCTGTTTGCGATAGGTGCTTATCAGCGTCCGTTGGCAGATGTGGCCCGCGAACCAGGGAAGGCGGCCCAACTCGCGGACGCGGTCGCGTCGATGTCCACCGCGCAACGAGCGTACAAGTCGCTGGACGTGATTGGGGGGAAACTGGTTGCGGCGCTACGGGCGTTCGCCTAGCACGTCCCGAACGTGGAGTAGTCCGCGTGGATGGCCGCTTGGCGTTCGCGCCAGTCTGGCATGTGCTGTGTCATCAACTTCTGGAAGGCGGGACCGTGATTGAGTTCGATGAGGTGGACCAGCTCATGCACGACGACGTACTCCGCCAGATGCGGCGGGAGCCAGCACAACGCCCGGTTGAGCGTGACGGTCCCCCGGTTGCTGCACGACCCCCACTTGCGGACCATCTGCCGGAACTGTACGCGGGTGGCCGTCACACCGATGACGGGGGACCACTGCGCCACCATCGCCCGGATTTGCGCCTCACTCGTCAGCTCTGCGGGGACATCCGGCACCTTGTCGGCCAGTTTGCGCCGTCCTTGTTTGATGAACTTTTTTACCAGCGGGTCGTCCTCGCGCAGCCAGTGAGGAATGTAGACCTCAATGCCGCCGGGGACTGGACGCATCATCAGGCTGCGGCGGTTCTGGCGGCGGATCGTGATTTTCAGATCGTTGGGCATGGCGCGGCTACTCGTTTCGGTAGATGTAGGTCAGGTGTGGGCTGATGTCTTGCAGGCGCTCCACCAACACCCCCGGCTTGATCGGCAGTTCGACATCCGCCAACTTTGCCAGCGGGAACCACTTGAAGAGCAGCTTTTGCGGCTGGAGCGGGCTGTCCTCGATCCCCTCATGGATTTTCGTCTTATCCAGCAGCGGCGCGTCTGCGGGGAGTGTCGCCAGGTAGAACAACCCCATCTCATGATAGCGGCTGTCGTTGTAGTCGAAGAACTCCTCAGAGAAGAACAGCATCCGCTCCACCGTTACCGTGACGCCGACTTCCTCCTGCATCTCGCGAACGGTGGTTTCCTCGCCCGTCTCGCCCATCTGCACGCGCCCACCCGGCAACGACCAGAAATTATCGCCCTCGGCACGGTGCAACAGCACGTAGCCGTCATGCAGCACGGCGGCTGCCGCCCGCACGTTAAAAACCTGTTCGCCCTGCTGAATCCGTAGGATGCTCACCTCTGACATAGGGGGATATGCTTTCGTCTGGTTGGATGTGCGCTCTATTTTACTCAAACCGCCGCCGCTCACAATGGCGCGAGGGCCGGCATGACGATTAGAATAGAAGCAAGACGCCAGCTACCGGAGACATATCCCCATGCAGCCGATCATCTTTGGGACGGGGCCGCGCCGCGAGCGCGTGGACGAGGGCGAGTTCTTCTGTCCCCACTGCCAGACAACCCGCCACTACGAACGCCTAAACGTCCGCAACTACTTTCGCCTATACTTCATTCCGCTGATTCCGCTAGGGGACGAGCGTGAGGTGGTCGTGTGTACGACCTGCAACAACGGCTTTGACCCGCAGGTGTTGCTGATGGAGAAGCCTAAGCCCAAACGCGAGCTGCGGTCGTTGGCGGTCCAACTGAACACGCTAGAGAACCGCCTGCGGAGTGGGACGCCGATTGAGTACGCCATCGCGGACCTGACGGCAGCGGGGTTGGATCGTGATCTGGCGCAGGATAACGTGGACCGCGTCATCGGCACAGCGCGTAAAAGCTGTCCTCAGTGTGGCCTAACGTATACGGCAGATGTGATGACCTGTGCCGAGGACGGCGCAACGTTGGTGTAAACCCAGTGAAGGGGGCGCAAAATCGCCCCCCATACCAGCAGGCGCTCACCCTCCAATCCTAATCTTCATCATCATCGTCGTTATCGCCGTCATCATCATCGTCGTTATCGCCGTCATCATCATCGTCGTCGTTATCGTCGCTGCTATCGTTGTTACCACCAACATTGTTGGACCCTCCGCCCGTGTTAACATCATCAGGTGAAATCGTGAAGGTACCCTCGTCGTTGCCCTCGTCGTCTACAACAATCAAATCAGGCACACCATCAGGAATGACAAAGGCGTAGTTCAACCAGGTACCGCCCTGGGACGCAGCGGCAAACACCTGATACCGCTCGCGGTCTTCGTCGGGGATGGGGCGCACGTTGGCCCACGTCTGGATGTTCCCGCTTGCGTCCAGTTGGGCGTCAATCACCTGCCCGGCGAGAACGGCCAGCCCATTTCCTACGGTCGCATCACCATCAAATACGGCCAGTTGTAGGCCGCCCGTGGTGAGTTCAAACAGCACGGTAGAGCCAATCGTCACATCCACGCCGTTGACCTGTAGCGTGGTTCGGGCGTTTGCCGGGTTCTGTACCAGTAGCGCGTTTGGAACGGCTTCACAGGCCGCCGCGCCCACTCCAGGGCGGAGGTAGAACGCCTGCATCGGCGCACGCCCCGCCGTGAGGTCCGGCAGGGCCGCTAGGTCGCCGGCGTCACCATCCAGCACACCGCCAAAAGCCCAGTATGTCTCCGTTCCGCGCACGACCCGGAACCAGTCGCCCGCTGTGTTACGGCCATCTACAAGCAACGGGGCACCGGGGGCAACCCCCGCCATCACAGCCGCGTTTGTGGTCGGCGCAGCGCGGAGGTTGGCCGATGCGATTGCCGTGACGGACAGCAGCACACCAGGATTGGGGGCCGCGCCCTGGTTTTCCACCGTGACGCTACCCGTGAGCAACATCACCACGGCCTGCCCAGGTAGGGTCTGTGGGAGGTTGGCCTGCACGCGCATCACGGCGACCCCGCCCGTCATGTTCGGCTCAACAACGTCTGTTGTCACCGAGGCCAGGTGATCGACCGCGACAGTATCCGCCGGCAGATCGAACCGTGCCGAGGCGGGGGCATCCGGGCGCAGGGCCGCCGAGACGACTTCCTCGCCGTGACAGGCGGTGTTACGCTCCAGGTCGCTACAGATTTCGAGCGAGGATTGCAGGGTGTCCGTGAAAACCGCCGCGCACGTTTGGGCAGCCACGGGGAATACTACGGTTGACAACATGAACAACGTCAACAGGGGAAAGGCTCTCAGCATAGTGCAGGTTTCCTTTATGATCGTGGGTTGTGGGACGCACAGAATAGAAGTTTAGCTGAAACCGGGGCGCTTTTGACCATAAAACGGGGATAATAGTACAGATTACCTATGCGTGTCCTGCCGCAAAATCGTGCGGCACAAGTGACCAGCGCCGACCGTGAGAGATCGGCGCTGGTGCTGGGGAACGCTATTCGCAGTCGATGTCCTCAGCGGGGGGGGGGGCGGCCTCGTCGAAAAGCTGCTCAAACTCCTGGATGAACAGCGCGGCGAAGTCCGGGTCGCGGATAACGAGCAGGTTCTCGTCGTTGCTCTCGGTGGCGTTGGCGCTGAAGTTGAACGACCCGGTAAGCACGGTGTCGTCGTCCACGATGATGACCTTGTGATGCAGCACATATGGATTTCCATCCTGGCGTACATCCCAGCCGGAGCAGAACATCCGGCCCATCTCGCTGAAGCGTGTCTCGCTGCCGCGTAGCTCGAACACGCCCGTGACCTCGACGCCGCGCGCATCCGCGTCGAACATCGCCTGCCCGATGTCGTCCTGCGTGAACGAGAACGCCAGGAAGCGAATCGTATTTTTGGCAGCGGCCAGTTCCGCGTTAATCGCGCCGACCACATTATCCTCGCTGGCGAAGTAAATCTGTACCGGGGTGCCGTCCTGGTTGTACGCCGCAGACCCCGTTGTGGAGGTAATACCGAACTCACCGCGCTCGAACATCTCGTTGAACTCCTCTTGGTAGGCACGAACGGCGCGTTGGCTCCGCAAGGCCACGAGATGATTGTTGTTGCGGTAGACGCCGTTGCGGGTGTAGTTCATGGACCCCGTCCAAACCACGGTGTTGTCCATAATCATGAACTTGTTGTGCATCAAGCCGCTACGGTCGTCGTCCACCACCGGGATACCCGCCTCAATGAACACGGGGATCGACTCGTCCTCGTCCTCCAGGCCGTGTTCGTCGTCGGTGACGATACGAATCCGCACCCCGCGCTCGTGGGCGTTGAGGACGGCCTGGGTCATCACCTCATTGTTGAACTCGAAGGCGGCAATATCCAACGTGGCCTGCACGCCGTCAATCGCCTGGGCCAGCGGCGCGTCGATGCCATCGACATAGAAGGACGCGTCGCTCTCGCCCGTTGGCTCGTTGAAGTATACAGTCCAGAACCCCTTCTGGGCACCGCGCCCCTGGCCCACAGTCAACGCGGTGGCACTGCCGGGTGCGGCGGCGGGGGGGGCGCTCACGCCGCCCTCGGTCGTCTCGCCGTCGGTGGTGGTGGTCGTTTCGCCGCCTGTCGCCTCATTGAGGATGCTCACAAAGTCGATGCCGGTGTACTGCGTCAGCAACACCGCCCCGACCAGTAACAAAGCACCTAACAGCGTCCCCACAATCGACGGGGATCGTTTATCGTTCTTCTTAGACATAAGTTATTCTATCGCTCCCAAAGGGTCATCTGTATCGGTTGGTTTTTCTAACAGGTCATCTAGCCCGCAAGCCGACGGTTTGGTGGCGTCCGGGTCCACATTTGGCTCGGTTTCGGGGGTTGGGGGTTGCAGCAGCGCCAACACCGCCAACAGGGCGCTCATGTTGTTGGCGGAGCCGCTGATTGCCCCTTCGACCTGTTCCGCCGCGACATCATAGCCGAGGTCGGCCAGCGCGTCTACCAATTTCGCCAGCGCCTTCTGGGCCTTTTCGCTGTCGCTGCCCCCCCACTTGCCAATGAGGCCGTTGACGCGCTTCATGACCTTGCGGACGGAGGCCGCCTTTTCCTCTAAGGCCGCCTCGTCTGCCGCCCCAGTTTCGAGCTTGGCGTGTTCGGCCTCGCCCCACTTCAGCAGCACCTCGGCCTCGTCATCTACCAGTTCGTCCGTCAGGTTGATGTCGCCGTACATACGTTCCATCGCCCGTTCAATCCAGGCCATTGCGTCCCTCCTCATTTTGCGGTGCAAACACCCCACATTATTTCGCGAAGGGGCGTTTTACGCCAGCGGGGGTCACAAACTGCCCACGCAAGCAACTGCCGCACACGCTTGAATATGTTATAGTGAAGGCGATTTCAGTAAGGTTGTGGACGAGCAGGTACGATGCCCGAAGAGCACTCCCCACCAGACAACCCCAACAGCCCGGAGGACGACGACAACGATAGCACGTCCGCGTCATCCGTGTTTTTGGAGATGGTGCGGCAACAGGCCGAACGCAATGTGCCGCCGCCCCCCCGCGAGCATGTCCGTCCGTTGAATGTGCCGCCTGCGAACCCCGCCCCACGCCCGGCGAATGTGGCAGCGCCTTTGCCGTCGGAATCATCATCGGAGGAAACCGAGCAGCGGCGCGAGGCCGCCCGCGAACGGCTGCGGGTGGAGCGTGTGCGGCGGCGGCGGCAACGGCGGCGACAGCGCACCGTCGGGCTGTTTGGTGGCGTGTTTCAATCGCTCTTTGTCGTCGGGTTGACGGCGGCCCTGGCGGCGACGTTGTTTACCTGGTTGACGGACCCGGAGTTTATCGCGCCGACGGTTCGCGATGACCTGAGCATCGCCATGGCAACCGCCACGGGTGAGGGGGCGCGGTTGGTCGCAACGGACCTCCCGACGACGCCGAATTGGTTGCG
>CAYWZS010000009.1:6392-51515 GCA_964462905.1 uncultured Anaerolineaceae bacterium | reverse complement strand
GCGGTTGGTCGCAACGGACCTCCCGACGACGCCGAATTGGTTGCGGCGGGTGGGCATCGTGAGTGGGCATCGGGGGCCAGAGAACGACCCCGGCGCAGTCTGCCCGGACGGGTTAACCGAGGCGGAAATTAACCTAGACGTGGCGCAGCGCGTGGTCCGTAACTTGCAGGCGCGGGGCTACACGGTAGACCTGCTGGACGAGTTCGACCCACGCCTGAACGAGTACCGGGCGGAACTGTTGCTGTCCATCCACGCCAACACCTGCCAGGACTACGGCGAGGTTGTGACCGGGTATCTCATCTCCACGGCGGACGCCCGTTCCGGCAGCGGTAACGATCAACTGCTGGTGGAGTGTGTCGCCGCACACTATCGGCAGGCGAGCCAACTCACGCGGCGCACGGGCCTCACCCGCGACATGACGGACTACCACATTTTCCGCGAGGTCAACCCGCTGACGCCAGGCGCAATTATCGAACTGGGCTTCATGTTCAGCGACCGGGAATTGCTCACGGGTAGCCAGGATTTACTGGCGCGGGGAATCACCAACGGGATTCTGTGTTACCTGGAACCGGGCGACGCCAACATCCTGGCAACGTTGCAAGCGCCCACGCTCAACCCGGTGCTGCCAACGGCGACAACCACGCCAGACCCCGCCGCCACCGCGCAACCGTAACGTTATGATTGAGAAAGAGATTTTTTATGAACCGTGAACTCGTCGTTTACACCCGTACCATCGGCTGTCCCTTCATCACCATCGCAAAACGGGTGTTGGGCGAACATAATGTCACCTACCGCGAGGTGTACATCGACAAAGACCCCATCGCCCGCGACCGCCTGCGCGACTGGACCGGGTTTCTGTCCGTACCGACGTTGTTTGTTGCCTACCCTGGCGAGGTGGTCCCGGTGGAAATTCCGCCGCGTCTCCCAGCGAAAACCAGCCCACAGGGGGTAGACCGGGGCGTGATGATTAGCGAGCCGCGTGACCAACAACTGCTTGACTGGCTGAAGAAAAACGGATTTATTGACGCATGAGCATTCAAACCCGCACGATATCCCTCAACGGCAAAACCGTCCGCTACCTGGAGGGCGGCACAACGGACAACGCCCCGATTTTGCTGTTACACGGGGCGCTGGGCGACGCTACCTTCCACTGGAGCCGCCTGATGCCGATTCTGACAGAAAAATACTACGTCGTCGCCCCAGACTTACCCGGTTTCGGGGACAGCGAGAAGCTACACCCGCTCAACTACATGACGCTGGTCGCGTGGGTCACGGACCTATTGGCGACGCTGGATATGCAACAGGTCGTGATTATCGGGAACTCGCTGGGGGGCTTGGTCGCGCGGCTGTTTGCGGCAAACACCCCGCACAAGGTCCCCGCATTGGTCCTGATTAACGGGGGGGTGTTGCCAGGCAAAGCGGCGGGTGGCGCTAAGGTAATGGCGCGGATACCCGGCATCAGCGACATGATTTTTGGGATGTTCAGCCGTCAAGGGGTAGGCAGACGCGAGGCGCTGGACTGGGTTGTCGCCAACCACGAGGATACCGAGATACTGACGGATGAAATGGTGGCGACCGCCGCCGCTAACGTCCCCGCGCTGGTAGATGTGATGAAGATGCAGGTACTCAGTCCCATCCCAGACAAGCGCGTGCCAACGCTGCCAACCCTGCTCCTGTGGGGGGCGCAGGATACGCTCTCGCCGGTGAGCGCGGGGGAGAAGGTCCACAACGCCATCCCCGGCTCCGTCTTTCAGCAGATTGAGGGGACCAAGCACGCGCCCCACATTGAGGAACCCGATGTGGTCGCCTTCCAGATCGAAAGCTACCTGAATGACCTGAACCGCCCCAAGCCCTCTGCCAAGGGCAACGTCGGTAAGCTGGGGGACTAAGGCTATTCCAGGTAAAAGATAGACCCCGCCGAGGGATAAAATCCCCCGGCCACGGCTAAAACGTGTCCACTGAAGTGGACAGCGGCTCACACGGCTGTTTTGGCGTCCCTTGAGTGGACGTGCGGGGCTGTAGCCTGTGGTTTTAACCGCAGGCGGCTAACTTGCTCCGACATTTTGCTGGAATAGCCTAAGACCGCCGCCGCTTGCCGCCCCGGTAGTCCCAGGCTTTCACCACATCCAGCAGGGTTTCGTAGGCCACGGTCGGCTGCACATCACTGTTGACCATATCGTCGGTCGTCGTCACGCCGGAGAGCAGGAGGGCGGTCTGCATCCCCAGCACCGCGCCACCCTGAATATCCGTGTTCAGCCGGTCCCCGATCATCAGGGTGTGGGCGGCGTCCGTGCCCATCGTCGCCAGCGCCGTCTCGAACATAGGGGCGTGTGGTTTACCCATGAACGCTGGCTCTGTGTCGGTGGCCGTCTGCACAGCGGCGACCAGTGCGCCGTTACCGGGGATCAACCCCTCTGGCGATGGAAACGTGGGGTCCGGGTTAGTGGCGATAAACCGCGCCCCGGCCCGAATGTCCAGCACGGCCCGCTTGAGCTTGTCGTAGGTTACGTCGAAGTCCAGCCCGACAACCACCACCTGCGCCCCCCGTTCTACCAGCGGAAAACCTGCTTCGGTGAGCATCTGCACCAGCCCCGCCCCGCCTAACACCTGCACGTCCGCCCCATTGGGATACTCACGCAGCAGAAAATCAACAGTGGCGGTGCCGCTGGTCACGATGTTGGACTCGGCCACGGTGGTGACGCCCATCTTTGCCAGCTTGTTGATGTAGTCCGTGCGGGTTTTGGAGCTGTTGTTGGTCGCCAGCATAAAGGGCATCTCGGCCTCGTGCATGAGCGCGAAGAACCTGTCCATGCCAGGAAGCGGCTCGTCACCGCGCCACAGCACGCCGTCCATGTCCGCGATGACGCCTTGAATCTCGTCGTAGTTCACCGTTTCGTCTCCAGATCACAGGTAGATAGTCGCGTGGGGCATTGTAGCACAAGGCCACCCGCGCCAACATTACGGAGCATCAAGCAAAGCTCACCAACGCCCCGCCCTGCCCCACGGCATACCACGCCAGCGCCGTTGCGATCACGGTATCGTCGTGGCCGCCTGCCGGGGCGCTGTAGCGGAACCCGCCGCCGGATAGCCGTTCGATGGTGTACGCGCCGAGTTCGCCCAGCAGCACGGGGTCCGGCAGGAGCGCGAGGTCGCCGCGCTCCACCGCCACCGCCAACCCCTCGATGAGCGGCCCCTTGCTGCGGTGGGTGGTGGTGAAGGCCCGCACGGGCAAGCCCTCACGCTGTAGCTCCTCGATGTTCACCGCGCCGACACTGTTCGCCTCCGCCCAGATGTCGGTAACGCCCCAGTGACCCGCCAGCGCCCGCAACCGCTCCCGCTGGAGGCCGTAGCCGATCATGTTGAAGCGGTCCAGCGCGACCATCTGCGCGGTGTTGGCGTCCACCACGGCCAGGGCGGTGAAGTCACCGTCGCGGCCCCAGTCCACGCCCATCACATAGCGATGGCCGGGCTGCGGCTCGGCGCGATATGGGGCCGTTGCTGCCGCCTCAATCCCCCGGAACACCTGCCCGGCGTCCGCAACGAACTGCGCCAGATACTCCGACCGAAAGACGCGCTCGCTAGTCTGCGCCCGGATAGACGCGAGTTCGTCCGGGTCTACCGCCGGGTTATCGGTAGACGGGTGCTGAAACGCGGCCCAGTCGGGGACCGTGGGGTCTGTCCCCAGTTGGAACAGCCGCCAGAAACTGTTGTGGCCGTAGGGTGTACTCAGAAATAGCGCCCGTCCACGCCGTTCCAACAGCATTGGGCGCACCACCTCCGGCCAGACGGACGGCTCCATGAAGGCGGCCTCGTCCAACACGGCGAAGTCCAGCCCGGCCCCGCGCAGGTTATCCGGCGTGTGGGTGCTACGGACGGCGACACTGCCCCCGCCGCGTACCCCAATCCGCCGATCCGCTGCGCTGACTTCCGTCTGGACAGGTTCCAGCGTGCGCCGGAGTTCGCGCCACACATCGCTTGCCATTGCGTAGGTCGGCGCGAGCCACCAGCAAAGTTCCCCGCGCAGCGCCGCCTCGCTGATTGTCATCACACCGAGCGCCGTCTTGCCGAAACGCCGCCCACAGGCCACAACACGATAGCGGGTGGCGCAGCCCAAAATGGCCCTTTGCGCGGGGTGGGGGCGCATCACCTCAAGCGTCGTTGGCATGGTCCTCGTCCTCCTCGTCGTGGTCCCAATCGCCCCACTCACGCAGGTTGCCCTTCAGGTCGCGGTAGACGAGCCTTGCGCGTTGGTCGTCCTCATCGGTCGTATCTGCTTCGGGGTCACCCGCCGCCTGTGCCGCCCGCCGGGATTCCAGCTTTAACAGCCGGTCCACCAACATCCCCAGGGCGCTGGCGCGTTGGTTAAGCGGTGCCGTGACGATTTCCCCGGCCAGCAGGTCCCCCGCCAGCACAGCCGCATGAGCTAACAGGGTGTGTTCTAGGGCATCCAAGTTGGGCTGTTGTGCCGCCTCGTCGCGCCACCGCCGGATCGTCGTCCGTGAGACACCCATCTCGCGGGCGGTTGTGGTCACGTTTCCGTTATGCCGGGCGAGAGCGCGTAGGGCCGTTTGGCGGTCGGGTTTTGTGGTTTTTTCGGTCATGGTTTGGCCTCCTATCGTCGTCATCCGTCCCAACGTAGCACATGGAGGCCGCTATCGGGTGGGCATCCGCCCGGACATTTGCACGCTCATATGTTCGGGCAAATGCCGAAAAAAAGAGCGCCTAGCCCTCATCACAGCGAAAGGGCGGGACCCCGGTCAAGACGATGTTGCGGCTGGCCCCTGGCACCCGTTGGATGTACCCCCACATCTCCAGGCGGTCCAGGTGGCGTAAGACCGTCCCATTAGAGACAAAGCAGGCGGTGGCAATCTCGCGCTGGGTGGGCGCGATGCCCTTTTCCTCGATGTAGGTGTAGATCATACAGTAAACCTGAACGGTCAGGTCCGTATTTGGTAGTTCTTTCGGCTTTCCGCGTGGCATGGTGGCCTCCTGTTACAGAAATTAAACGTGGCAGACCTCTATGTTACATTAAAGCGAATACTTGTTCTATTAATGTCTTGTCCTATTTCGGTTTGGGTATCGTTTTTTCGCTTCAGAACGATAGGAATTGATAGCTGTTGCGAGGGATTGGCCGTGGTTGGCGCACGCTGACCCCCTATGGTAGATTCCACCTGGGCATAAAAACTGAGGAGAATACCAATGCCAACCGTAAAAATGGTGGAATATGAGGACGCCTCGCCAGAGGTGCGTGAGGTCTACGACGCGATTATGGCCGCCAAGGGGACGGACAGCGTGCCGAACTTCTGGAAAACCGCCGCGACCCACCCGCCGCTGCTGCGCCAACTGTGGGACGAACTGGGGCAGGTGATGGCCGCCGGGGCGCTGGACCCGCTGACAAAGGAACTGATCGCGATTGCAGTGAGCGCGACCAACGGTTGCGACTACTGCATCAACTCGCACACGGCGGCAGCTATCGCCAAGGGCATGACCCCGCAACAGCACGGCGAACTCATGGCTGTTATTGCGCTGTTCAACAAGACGAACAAGCTCGCTGACGGCTGGCAGGTGGACCCCGATGTCAAGCCGGCTGTCGGCTAGGGCCGCATGATGGCGCGACGATTGGCGGTGATTGCTGGGCGGTTGTTGGTTGTCCTGCTGGTGACAATCACCCTATTGGAGGGGGCGCTGCGGGCTGGGTTCGTTTGGTTGCCTGCGCCTGTACAGTTACACTTGATCGAACACCTACCGCCGCCCGACCTACCGGGAAACATCGGGGAAACCGCCTGGGCGCTCCGGGAATTTCCGTCCCAGTTGGCGGTGAACCGCGCCGCCACTGTGAATTATCGGGCGGCAAGCGACAACGACCTCTATCAACTGACCTGTGCTCGCCCACCCGCTGACCTCAACATCAGCCACCGGGTCCAGTACGACGCGCTGGGGTTCCGGGCAGACCAAACCCACCCCCTCACCGCAGACAACCCGGATGTGATTGTGCTGGCGGACTCGTTCGGGGCAAGTGTGGTGATGGGTTCCCCCTTCTGGCAGGGCGTCAGCCGGCGTGTGTGGGGCCTAGCCGTGGACGCGGCGGGGCTGGTTGAACAGGCCAACACCCTCCGCGCCGTGTTGGGCACCCGCAACGTTGCCCCGGACGTGATCGTTGTCACCTACTTTGAGGGGAATGATCTCGCGGAGGACTACAACGCCGCGACAACGGCCACACCGTTCACAGCGGAAGAACCACCCGCGCCGCCGTCGCTGCTGGCCCGGCTATATAGTGTGCAGGTCGCACGCTTCATGATAGCGCGTGTCATACCCCCCGCAGACATCCCGCTACCCTCGGAGGCTGCGCGGGATTTCGCGATGTTTGTGGACACCATTCCCCCAACGCTAGAGCCGTTCCCCATCTACGCCGGGACACCCCTCCGGGGGTGGGCCTTTGACTCACGCGCTGGGCAGACAACGGATAACGGCATTGTGGCGGTGCGCTTACACGCTGGCAACACCTGCCAGGACCCCGTGCGGGCGGTAGACGCCGAGCCAAACCAGCGCCGCAATCTGCGCCAGGATGTCGTAGATGTGTTTAACTTCCCGCCAGGCTCTCCCTACCGTTACAGTGGGTTTTGGTTGCCGCTGGACCTGGAGCCGGGCGTACAGGCTATTACCATCTGTGCGGAGAGCGCGGTTGGCAATGTGGTATCAGAAACACGCGCCGTGGATGTGGCCCCGTGTCCATTCCCAACCCAGACGCAAACCGGGCAGGATATCGTGTTCTACAGCCTGTACATGAACTGGATGACGTTGGACGCGGATGTGATCGCCGCCAGTGAGAGCTACCGCCACACAACCGGGGCCATCCTGGAGGTGCAGGCGATGGCAGATGCCCTGGGCGCGGAATTGGTACTGCTCTACGTCCCCACCAAGGTTCACACCTACATCAACGCGGTGGGCGACGATACGCTGCTGGCCTACGGCGACCAACTCCAGGCGTATGATCTCGTCACGAATCGCCCTGGCTGGGAGTTTGGGCCTATCGCGGACCGTACACCGCCGGACGTTGTGGACCGCCTGCGCGAGAACGTCGGCGACCAGCGGGATGTGATCGCGGCTTTTGCGGCGGCTAATGACATTGTGTTTGTAGACGCGACCCCCGCGCTACAGGCAGCCGTGGCAGCGGGGGACACACCGTATTACCCCGCCGACACCCACACGAACGATTTCGGGGCGGGGGTGATTCGCGAGCTACTGCGCGAGGCGCTGGTGCCGTATCTGAAGGAGGCACGATGACGGTTGCTGTGGTGGACTATCGCCCAATGTGGCCGACGATGTTCGCAGCGGGACGCCTACGGCGCGTTTTAGGCGCGGCGGACGGAGCGCAAGCCGACGACGACAAACGTCGCAACTGCCGTGTAGAGTGCAATTTTCAGCGCGACAGCCAAGGCCACCGGGCCAATGTCGAACAGCATCACGGTCAGGGAGGTAAGTTGGATCACGCCAATAGCGATGCCGATGAGTAGCAATGTCTTTGTAGGTCGGTTCATAGCCTAATTTCCGTCACAGTACGAACAACAGACCGGGGCTACGCGGTGTAGCCCCCGGCTGCTGAGGATGGTTACTCCTCAGTGGTTTCCTGAAGCTGTTTCTTGGTGGAGCGCCACGCCAGCCAGAGCCAGTTGGCAACGCCGCCGGCGGCTGCCAGCATCAGGATCACGCCGCCCCAGGCCAGCACGACGCTCCCGGAGATCAACAGGAAGATACCACCTGAAATCAAGACGCCGATAACCGCCCAAATTGCGATGAGATAGCCATTGGTCGAGTTCATAATTCAAAACTCCTTACGAGTGTAATGTGGAATGCAACGTATGGTTTTCAAACGTGACGACAGTATAACAGAAGGGATGCTCCCCAAACGCGCAGATTTCGTAGATTCTCACCTCCGGGCGCAACTGTCGCCATTAGGCGCACGCCGCACGGGGCCATCAGGACACCCGCGTAGCGCGAGATGGGAGCAGGGGCTTACTGCCCCGGTTCAATGGACGTGAAATACTCGCGCACCACGTCCTGCATCCCTAGTGGGATGTAGTCGCTCTCTAGGGCCTGGGATGCGGCATCGCTGTAGTCGCTGAACACCTGGTTATATGGCACAGACGAAACGCCGTCCGGGTTCTCAGAGAAGTCGCCCTCAACCAACGGCGAACTGCCGTCCTCGCTCTCTAGCGAGATGCCTGGGCCACTGTCACCGCCCAACCGTTGCGGCGCGTAGATCGGCTCGAACTCATCTTCGCCCTGGCCGTCCGGGTTATTGTTGGTGTCGATGGGGTCGCTGCTGCCCTGGAAGCCCGGCGACGCGCTGTTAGAATCCTGGTCGCCCGCGCCGCTGTTGGCATTCGGGCTTATCTGGCCGCCCTGCTGCTGGCCTTGCGTCCCCTGCTGCATACTCTGTTGGCCTGGGTCGCCACCCTGCTGCCCAGACTGCTGGCCCCCCTGTTGTTGCCCCTCCTGCTGGCCCTGCTGTGCGCCCTGTTGTTGGCCGGGTTGCGGTGTCCCCAGTACGAACTGCTCCCCCTGTTCACCGTCCTGGCCGTCCTGTTGCTGTTGGGCCGCGCCGCCCTGCCCCTGCTGCCCGTCCTGGCCCTCTTGTCCTTCCTGGCCGTCCTGTTGTTGGGCCTGCTGCCCATCCTGGCCCTGCTGGAGGTTCTGTTGCGCCTCGGATGCGTCCTGAGCGCCCTGTTGCAGGTTCTGTTGGCTGTTTTGTTGCGCGTCCATCTGCTGTTGTTGCGCCTCGAGCGACTGTTGCGCCTCGTCTAGCGCGTCCTGGGCGGCCTGCTGGTCGCCGTTCTGGAGCGCCTGCGCTGCGTCCTCTAGCGCCTGGGCGGCCTCCGGGTTGGCCTCTTGCAGGGCTTCGGCGGCATCTTGGAGCGCGTCCGCCATGGATTGCTGGTCGGCCTCCTCCATGTCCGCGATTTCATCCAGGCGGTCCTGTAGCGCCTCGCTATCGCTCAGTTCGCCACTCTCGGATGGGTCCGCCTCTGGGAAGGCACCGTCGAGCGCCTCCTGTGCGTTAGACAGCGCGTTCATCTGCTCAGAAAGCTGTTCGCTGAGGCTGTCCGCCTGTTCCTGAAGCTCGCTCTCCACCTCGGACAGTTCGGCGAAGGCCTCCTCGGTGGTCACGTCGTCGCGCTCTAGCGTCTCGATGCTCTGGTCGAGTTCTTCTAGTAGTTGGTCGCGTTCTTCCTCGGTGAGCGTCGAATCCGCCGCGAGGTCCTCGGTGATGTCGCGCAGCACGTCCGCCGCCTCCTCAACCGCCGGGTTCGCCTCCGGCGCGGCGCTCACCGCGTCCTCCATCGGGTTCGGCAGGGTCAACAGCACCACCAACACCACACCCAACACCATCACCATAGCCCAGTCGCCCCAACGCGCCCGCAACGGCAGATAATCCCCTGCGCGGACGGTCTGCGCCCGCTGGACGGCGTCGGTCAGTTGGCGCTCGGTGAACACCGCGTTGGAGCGAATCGTCCCGTTGATGAGTTCAAGCGCCGTCGAGACACGCTCGTTTAGCCGAAATTCCAGGTCGAACTTCTGTGCAGCCTGTTGGATTGAGCGCGGGTACAGCACCACCCCCAGCACGTACACGGCAAAGCTCGCGCCCATGCCAATGAGCGTGATCGTGATGATTTGCTCGCCCACCAGCCAGGGCCGGAAGCGCGACACAACCGCCAATATCAGGCCCGTCACTAGGCTAGGAACCAGGCTGAGGCCAGCCCAGCGCACGAACTGTTGCAGGCGCAAACGGCGGTCCCAGGCGCGGACCAGGGCTTGAATAGTGGACTGTGGATTTTCGTTCTGGGTAGCCACGGCGGGGCATCCTCACCTTACGTTACATCTCACGACACCAGCATAGCATAATCGCCAGCGGATGTCGCATTTGTGTACAATTCCTTAGCGGATGTTCAAGCCATGATGGGACGAGCTAGCGCAATTCGCTGACAAGGTTATCTACAAAATCGTCGTCAATGAACGCGCCCTTCTGCAAAATCATATCGATCTGCCCGCTCAGGCGGTTACGCTCACGGACGGTGAGTTCCTTGGCAGTAATCACCACAATCGGGATGCTGTTGAGCTTGGGGTCGCTCTTGACGCGGTCAATCACGGCGAAGCCGTCCACAATCGGCATCATCAGGTCCGTGATGATGAGGTCCGGGCGTTGTTCGTGGATGCGCGCCAGCCCCTCCTCGCCGTTGGCCGCCAGCACCACCTCGTAGTTGCCACGAGACTGCAAGATGCGGCTGATGAGGCGGGCGGCGTCGTTGTTATCCTCGATGACAACGATCCGGCGCAGGTCGTCGGTATCCATCTTCGCCACCGCAGACACCAGCGAGTCCTCCGGCACAACGGAGGTCTGGTCACGGGCGTTGAGTTCGACATTGTGCGCCCACTGTTCGCCGAGGATTTGCGTCTCTACCGGGAGCGTGTGCCCGGAAATGTTGACGACCACCACATCGTCCGGCTTGATGATCCCCCGGCGCACCATCTTAATTAGCCCGGCAATCGTGACACCCGTCGCGGGTTCCACGGACATGCCATCGAGCGCGGCGAGGATGCGAATAGCGTTGAAGGCCTCCTCGTCGGTCGCGTCGATGAAGTCCCCGCCGTACTCATTGACATAGTCGTAGAGCATCTCATAGGCACGGCCCGGGTTGCCCGTCGCCAGGGTGACGATGACGCTTTCCGGGTGTTCAACCGGGGTCGCGACCCGTTGCTTGTTCTCCCAGGCATGGACCATCGGCGCACAGCCCGTAGACTGAATCATCCCCATGGCGGGCATTGAGTCAATAAAGCCGAAGTCCACCATCTCGCGGAAGCCCTTGCCCACCCCGACAGGCCCCAGGCCACCGCTCACACCTTGCAGGAACCAGTCCGGCGCACGCCACCGTTCGCCGCCCTCCAGCGCAGCGCCCAACTGCTCGGCGATCTCGTAGGCCATCGTCTTCATGCCCTCCATCGCCGCGACGGACTTCACCCCTTTGTCCAGGAAAATCCCCTTGGCGGCGGCAAAGCTGGCCGCGAGCGCCTTCGTCTGGTCATAGTTGCCCGTGGTCTTGATGACCTGTGCGCCGTAGACGGCGGCCTCGCGCATTTTCTCGTTCGGCGTGAGCGACGGGAAGAAGGCCCACAGCTTGATCCCCGCACGCGCACAAAAAGCGGCGTAGGCAATCGCAACATTGCCCGTGCTGGCGACCACCACCTCACGAATTCCGCGCTCCTTCATGGCGGAGACAGCCACCGTCGCCTGCCGATCCTTAAAGCTGCGGGTTGGCCCCTGGCGTTCGTCCTTGAGGTAGAGGTGCTTGAGGCCCAGGTTTGCGGCGAGATTCTCCGACTTAACCAACGGCGTACCGCCCTCGTTCATGGTGACAATGTTGGCGGCGTCGTAGATGGGCAGCATCTCGCGGTAGCGCCACAGCCCGGTGGGGCGCTTGCTAAACGCCTCGCGCCACTCGCTCGGGTCAATATGGCCGATCTCGTAGCGAGCTTCGATGATCGTCTCACCGCAGACCGGGCACCCCTTCAACGAGGTGTCCAGGTCTTTGAGCGGCATAGTCCAACC
Source organism: uncultured Anaerolineaceae bacterium (assembly GCA_964462905.1). Taxonomy (GTDB): domain Bacteria; phylum Chloroflexota; class Anaerolineae; order Aggregatilineales; family Phototrophicaceae; genus DAOTTY01. The sequence continues at coordinate 39,910 of CAYWZS010000009.1, read as the reverse complement.
GCAGTTGGTGCAGCCGAGGACAATGTGTTTGCCTTCGCGCTCGCCGATGGTTCCGTTGGTCATGAGGTCTTACGTGTCTCCGTGGTAATTGGCGATTTGTTCCTTTACCTTGGCGATAAAGGCATCGTAGTCATGTTGGAGGTCCGCCTTGTAGACGATGTCTAGCTCGGCAAGCTGTTCGCGCTCGTCGTTACTGAGCGTGGTCTCCCCGGTGACGACCACCACCGGGATCCCAGCGGCCTCTGGCTGGCGGCGCAGCTCCTCCAACACGGCGAACCCGTCCATCTGTGGCATTCGCAGGTCCAAGATAATCAGGTCTGGGCGGCGGCGGGCAACCAACGAAATCCCCTCTGGGCCGGTGTGGGCGGCGAACACACGATACTTGCCGTGTTCGGCCAGCAGTTGCTCTAGCAGGCGGGTGTCCTTCTCTTGATCGTCAATAATCAGAATGCGATCAATGTTGGAGTCCTGCTCCGCCGCGAGGACCGTATCGCGCATGTCGTTGGGCAGGAAGGGCCGCTGGACGAAGGCGTAGGCCCCAAGCTGGTAGGCTCGCTCCGAGTCATCGTCTATTGTGACCACAATCACAGGAATGTCAAAGGTGTCATCACGATCCTTGAGTTTCTCCAATACCCCCCAGCCCTTATCCTCGGCAAAACGCACATCCATGATGATGAGCGTAGGCCGTAACCCACTCGCCATTGTCTCCGCGAACATGGGATGATTGGCGACCTGTACCTCAAACCCTTCTGGCTGGAGTTGGCGGCGTAGCTGGTCTACCAGGGCTTGCTCGTCCATGATGAGCAGGATTTGCCGCTTCTGCTGGAAGAGGCCAGCAGGCGGCTTATGGATGCCCGTGGTGCGGCGCTGGTCTTTGGCTCCGTTGGCGGGGGCACCTGGGGCCACCTGTGCTGGGGCCTCCTGCGTGTCGCCTGCCGGGTGCTGGTCAATCACGTTGCCGTCCGCGTCTACCTCAACGTCCATCGGCTGTGTCGGCACCGTAATGGAGAAGGTCGAGCCAACGTTCACCTCGGACTCCACGAACATCTCGCCGCCCTGAAGTTCGATCAACGACCGGGTAATCGGTAGGCCAAGGCCAGTCCCCTCCGAGGTGCGCGTCAGTGACGAGTCCACCTGACGGAACGCCTCGAACAACAGCGGCAGGTCTTTCTCGGCGATGCCGATCCCGGTGTCCGCCACATCAATGCGGACCATAAGGCCGCGTTCTTCGTCCTCGAAGGTGTACACGCTGATGGTGATGCTGCCCTCGCTGGTGAACTTAGAAGCATTCGACACAATGTTCAGGAGCGCCTGCCGGGTGCGGAACTCATCGCCGAAGGCCTTCGGCAGTTGGTTCGCCATCTCCAAGAACAGGTCAACGGGTTTCTCTTTTAACAGCCCGATACCAATCGACCGCACGCCCTCGGCCACCGCGCCAATGTCGAAGTACTTCTCGTCGAGGTCCATCTTGTCGGCGGCGATCTTCGCCTGGTCTAAGATGTCATTGATAAGGCCGAGCAGGTGTTGCCCACTCTTGTAGATGGTGGTGAGGTCCTGCTCCTGCATTTCGCTGAGGTCGCCGTCAATCCCCTTGAGCATCACGCGGCTGAAGCCGATGATGGAGTTCAGCGGGGTGCGTAGCTCGTGGCTCATGTTCGCCAGGAAGTCGCTCTTGATGCGGTCCAGCGCCTTAAGTTCCTCGTTCGACTCCTGGATTTGCTCCAGCAGGCGGGCATTGTCCACAATCGCGGCCAGCGTCCCACTCAGCGTGAGCAACAGGCGGGTGTTGTCCTCATTGTAGTTGTCCACCCGGTCGGACTCCAACACCACCAGGCCAATCACACGGTCCCCGGAGGTCTGCGGGACGACGATGGCGGACCGCGCCCCAGACACCAACGGCAGATAGGTAGGCACCTCGCGCACATCGGCAATCGTCAGCGGGTTGAGGTTCTCGGCGGCTGTGCCCAGCAGGTTTTGCGTGTCGCCAACCCGCACCCGTTCCACCTCGGAGAGCGGCTGCTCGCTCCCGGCTAGCGCCACAATCCGCATGAACACATCCTGCGCCTGCCGTTCGGACGGCTTGCGCTGGCTATCCCGGAAGGCGGCGATGGGGGCCTCGCTCTCCTCGTCAATGAGGTACACGCCTGCCGAGAGCGTGTTGCCGTAGCTCAACAGCAGGTCTACCACATTTTGCAGCGCAAGCTCCACGGTGTCCGCGTTCGCTGCCGAAGATGTCACACTGAACAGGAAGCCCATCTCCTCCACACGCTGCTCGGATTTCTCGTAGAGACGCGCATTGTCAATCGCCACGGAAATCTGCGCGGCGAGTGTCCGCAGCACGCGCACGTCCTCCTCGCCGAAGGCGTTCGGGTGGTTGGACTGTACATCGAGTGCGCCGATGACAATATCTTTGTTGATGATGGGCAGCGCCATCTCGGAGCGCGTCAGCGGGAGGTAGGGGTTGGGGCGGTGGATGACGCGTGCGTCGGAGGTGTCTAGCGCGATGGTCGGCTCGGCGTTCAGCGTCACCTGGCCGATAACCGACTGCGACCCCTTTTCGAGCTTGTGGTTGATACTAAGCAACTGCTTCCCGGCCTCGCCCGTGCTGGCCCGCAGCATGGCATAGCGGTCCTCGGCGTCCATCAGGAAAATCTGCACATGATCGTAGCCGAACTGGTCACGAATCAGGTTCACCACACGCGGCATGAGCTTGTCTAGGTCGAGGATAGAACTGGCGATCTGCGATACCTCGTTGGAGGTTTCGAGCTGGCGGGCGCGGCGTCCCGTCTGGTCCAGCAAGAACGACGCCTCGAGCGAGAGGGACGCCTGCTCCATAAACGCCTTGTAGACGCGCTGCTCGCCTTCCGTGTGGGTGTGTGGCATCGTGGAGCCAATCCAGACGGTACCAATCGCACGCGACGACACACGTAGCGGGATAATCGCCAGCGAGCGCGTGTCCAGGCTTTCGATGCCCATCTGTTCCATCTCGGTGATGTAGCTGGTGTCGGTGACATCGTCCACCGTGACCACATCCGAGCTTGCCAACAGTGTCCACGCCGGGAACTGCTCCGCCGTGAGCGAAACGCCCTGTAGGTCAATCCCGACATCCCGCTGCCATGAGGAGACCACCTCAACAGCGGCGTTGGGGTCATCCCAGTGGCGGTTGCCCAGCAAGGCCACGAACACCTGGTTGACGTGTGGCCCGGCGAGCCACTTCACCACCACGTCCATGACATCCACCGGAGTGGTAGCGTTTGCCAGGGCACGGCTGGACTGGTACAGCGTGGACGTTTCCTCTAGCGTCTGCTGGATTTGCGCGACGAGCAGCACGTTGTCCACGATAACCGAGGCGCTGTCCGCCACGGCGTTGAGGTAGCGGGTGTCGCCTTCATGGAAGGAACGCGGTTGGTTGTAAGCCAGGAACAGGCGTCCATCGGGCATCCCCTTCACACGCAGGCTCACCAGGGCGACCGCCCGGATATGGTCGAACTGCTGAAGGGCCTGTTCAAAGGGGCTGGGGTCCGTCAGGTAGCGCAGGTCCTCGATGTAGATATTTTCCTCGCGGAACAGCCCGTACTGGGTCAGCAAGGGCTGGAAGTCGAGGGGTGGGCCGTCCTCATAAACGTTAAACAGCGCGATGATGTCGTCCGGCGAGGATGGGTCCGTCATCAAGTAGGCGGCGTAGGCGTCCGGGGTGAGCGCGACTAACGCCCCCTGAACCACCTCGGACAGCCCCTCCATGGTTTGCGCCCGGCTGATGCTCCGGGTGGCGCTGTAGAGCAAGCTCGTCTCGCGCAGGGCTTCCTGTGTGCTCTGGAACAGGTAGCGGTTGTCTACGGCGACGGCTGCGTTGTCGCCCAGGGTGGAGATAAAGCGTTCGTCCTCTGGCGTGAAGTTATAGGGCATCTCGTAGATGACAATCAACCACCCTAGCGGGACAGTGCGGCGGCTGGCCGTCAGCGGAACGGAGGCAATCGCCTGGACGCCCAGCAACACCAACTGTTGCCGGTCGGCTTCGGTGAGGAAGTCGTCATCGGCAATGTTGTTGCTCACGAAAATGTTGTCGTCCTCTAACACACCACGGGGCAGGTCGCTGGCCTCTAGCCCCTCATACAGCGACCGTTCGACGATCATTTCCATTGTGATCTGGTCACGCAGGATGAGGTGAGCGTTACCCGGCTCCAACATGCCCAACTGGAAGATGACGACATCCAGCACGTCGTTGAGTTCTTCGGCGCTGGTGAGGGCGCGGGTCGCCTCGTACAGCGAAATTGTCTCGCGCAGGTTGTCCTGAAGGTTGTTTTCCAGGGCACGCAAGTTGGAGATGTCCTCCAGCGCCACCACGATGTTCACGACTTCGCCAGCCGCATTACGGATCGGCGCGGCGTTCATCAACAGGTCGGCGAAATGCCCGTCCTCCGTGATAATCGTCAGGTCATTGGCGAGAACCGCCTCCCCCGTGGCCTGGGCGATGACAATCGGTAGCTCGTCGTTGGGGTAGTGCAGGGTCGTCCCGGTACGGTAAATGGCGTAGCGCGCGGCGGTGAACGGGAGGTTCTCGTCTACGGGCCGCCCCAGGTACTCCACAACCGGGTCATTGTACTGAAGGGGGATCAGCGTGCGCCCGTCCAACACCAGCACACCCGCCGGAAGTGTGGACAGGATCGAACTCAGGGTTTTGCGTTCGTTCTCCGCGCTTTGGAACAGGCGTTGGTTCTGGACAGACACCGCCACCTGCGCGGATATGGTGCTGACGAGGATTTCGTCGCGGTCGGCCATGTCCGGCTCGGTCAGGCCACGCCCGACCATCAGCGCCCCGATGATATTCTCCCCTGCGATAATCGGCGTGGCGATGTGCTTGCCGACTGTAATCTGCATTGACGGGCGGTCGCGGAAGGCGAATTGTTCAGCGGGTTTGTTGACCACCATTGTCCGGTTGAAGCGCACGGCATCTGCCAGTGAGTGTTCCCCGGTAGAGAGGTTGAGGCGGCCCGTCATCAGGGGGACGGCGGGGTCTGGGGTATGTTGGGTGACGATGTAGAGTTCGTTTTGATCCTCCAACATCAACAGCCAGCGGTCGTAACCTGCTGTCTCGGCAACCCGCTGGAACATGGTGTTGATGGCTTCCGTCAGGCCGACGCCAATCTGGTTGGCAAGGCTGCTGGCCTCGGCAAGCGCGAGCGCCTGCCGCGCCTGTTGCTGCGATTCCTGGAACAGCATCTGGTTTTCTACGGCAATCGCCACCTGGTCGCCCAGGGCATCTACGAAACGCTGGTAGGACTCGTCAAAGGCGTTACCTTCCTGGCTCTCGATGGTGAGCACACCGAGCCACTGCTGACGCGGGTTCAGCGCACTAATCAGCACGCTGTGGGCCTGGCCCTCGTCGAAGAACTGGCACAGGCGCGGGTAATCTGCCAGGTCGCTGAAGATGTCGCGGACGTAGAAAAGGGCCGCGCCTCGGTCGGCGGTCATCTGGCCGAAGGGGGCTGCGTTTTGGTCCAGGCGGGTGTAGGGTGCCAGTTGGCTCACCACGCTGTCTTCCGCCACCCAGGAGTACGCGACATCGAGATGGGCGGCATCGACAGACGGCTCCGGGCCGGCCAAGAAGATGTTCACCCGTGACAGGCGCAGGTTGGCGAGGGTGAGATGGTGGACAGCCGCCTCGAACATCGTTTCGAGGTCCTGGGCGTCGGTGATGGCGCGGCTGGCCTCGTACAGCCGCCGGGTTTCGTCCAACGCCTCGCCCATCTGGTCCAGCAGGTTACGGTTCTGGATAACCGTACTCATCATCCCGGCCAACGCCCGGTAGATTTCCATATCTTCCTCTGTCAGCGGGGTATCATCCCGGCGAGAGACAAAGAACAGCGCAATCGGCTGGTTGGCGCTGAAGAGTGGGAACACGGTGCCGTAGGTGTCGCCGTTGGTGCCGAAGATGCGGAGCAGGGTTTGCTGCATCGGGCTGTCGATCACGTCACCCTGCCGGACCACGCCTGGCTCGCGGTCGCGGATGGGCGAGTCCTCATCCACAATGAACGGATAGGTGCGCCCTGGGGCGCGAATGATGCCGTCCTGGGACTGGGACACATGGCGAATCCGGCGGGACCAGCCGGAACGATCAATGTCGCCCTCGAACAGCGCCAGCCCGAAGTTCAGGTCGGCGCGGTCGCTGGTGAGCACAGCAGCGCGCACCAGGTCATCCAACCCAATCGCCTGGTTGATGCTGCGGCTCCCCGCGTACAGGCGCTCGTTCTGCGAGAGCGCGTCCTCCGTCTGCTGGAGCAGCAGGCGGTTATCAATGGCGACCCCAGCCTGCCCGATGAGACTGGTAAAGATACGCCCCTCGCGCTCGGTGAACTCACGCGGCTGTGGGAAGGACACCTGCGCGAAGCCGCGCCAGCTCCCGCGCACGTTGAGGGGAATAAACACCAGCGCCCGGCTGCCCAACCCCCAGAACAGTTTCCGCAGGTCGTCCGTGAGCCGTTTGTCGCGCAGCGTATCCTGCACAATGGTAATGGCGTTGCCGCTCAACTCGGCCAGCAGGGGGTGTTCGTCCATGACGAAGAACTGGCCCTCGACCACATCATCACTCAGTTGGCTGTCCGCGTAGTTGGGGTCGGTCCAGCTTGCGAGCAAGCGCACAACCCCCGGCTCGTCGAACAGGGCAATCTGCCCGCTCACGGCCTCCGGCATGGCCGCCTTGATAACGGCCTGGATGATGTCGTGGAGCGAGTCCGCCTCGTTAAGCGCACGGGTCGTTTGGTAAAGCGCGGAGGTCTCTGCAAGGTTGGTCTGCGTTTTCTGGAACAGGCGGGCGTTTTCCACGGCGACTGCCACACGCTCGGCCACGGCGGACAAAATGCTGTAGTCGCCCTCCGTGAATTGCATCCCCTCTGGCGGGGCGGCGTGCATGGTGCCGATTACCTCACCACGCACGCGGATCGGGATTGCCATCAGCTCAGCGGTGCGGGTGATCTCCTGTGTTTCGTCCGAGACGAACGGCTTCACCTCCAACAGGTTATAACGGTAGGCGTGGTCCAGCCCGACCTCGCGTTCTAGCTCGGACCACGCCTTCTGGGTCATCTGGCGGTTCAGGCGCTGGATGACCTGCACGCGCTCCTCGGCCTCGCGCAGCAGGCGTGTTTTGTAAATGGCAATGGCGACCTGGTCCGCGATCAACTGGAAAGTCTGTTCGTCTTCCGGCTGGAACACATCCGGCTTGTCCGATTGGAGGTCCAACGCGCCGAGAATCTGGTCGCCGATTTGCAGCGGGAGGGCCATCTCTGCGCGGGTGTCTGGCAGGAGCGGGTTGGGCGCGTGGGTGGTGCCTGCGCGGGGGGCAACCGTGTTGTTCACGATCACCGCCTGCCCGGTGGCCGTCACCCGCCCGATGACCGACTGCGACCCCACCGCAAGCCGATGCCCATAGGCCAGCAAACGCTCCCCGGCCTCGCCCCGGCTGTAGCGCAGGATCGCGTTCACCCCGGCGTCGTCCACCAGGAACACCTGCGCGTGATACAGGTCAAAGGACGTGGCAATCAGGTCAATCGCCCGGTTGAGCAGGTCATCCAGGTTTTCCAGCAGGGCTGTCTCACGGCCAATACGAGCAGCCACCTTCAGGTTGCGGTTGTAGCGGGTCGTCTGTTCGTCAATTTCGATGTTCAGTGCTTCCAGGCGGCCCGCGATCTGTTGGACGGCCTGGTATAGCTGGACGTGCTCATCGGCCTCACCCAGTACAGGGACGCTCCGCTCGCGTGGGAAGGACGGGGCCACGCTTGTCCTATCCGTGGGGGTGTTGCGGGCGAGGTCATTGAGTAGGTTACCAGCGGCTTTGATAGGCCGAAGGTTCTGGTTCAGGCTGAGGTTGACGTACCACAGCACCAGGCCACTTGCCAGCGCATTGATGAGCAAAACCGCCCCGAAAACACGCACGGCCTGCCCCAAGTTGGCCCGTGCGTTCGTCAGCAGGACCAAGCGCCAGTTCAGGCCGTTCCCCGTCAAGTCCGTTAGTGGGGCGGCGGACACGCGCAACGCACGGAGGTCCCCGCTAAGGGGTTTGTCCTCCAGGAAGCCCGGTAACCCCTGAAGGTCGTCAATGAGGGCGGCGTCCTGTGTCGAGACAATGCCACTCAGCAAGAAGCCCAGCCCGACGGCGTCGGTGTCCGCCAGGATGCGCCCGGCATCCTCATCAACCAACAACAACCGCTGCCCAAACTCGGTGATGGTTTGGTCGGTCACGATGTCCAGGCTGGTGAGCAAGTTTGTTGCATCCACCTGTAGCTCTAACACACCCAGGACGCTGTTCAGGGGGTCCCGGGTGATGGGGGTGACAAGGGTCATCACGGGGCGGATGCTCCCGCTGGCAAGTTCATCAACGCGGAAGTCCGCAATAGCAACCTGCCCGGACTCGATCGCCTGGCCCACCTGCAACACCGCGTCCTCGCTGGGGTCCAGGGCGTTGAGGTTAAAGGCCAGGTCATTGCTGATGATCCCGTTGTCCCAGCGGACCTCCGTCCACACCGACCCCGTCCGCATGATGTAGCGGCCCAGTAACACCTGGCCGCGCTCGCGTTCGATGAGGGCCGTCAGGTCGTTCACCAGGATAGTTTGCGCTGCTTGGAGCGCACCAATGTCCTGGTTCATCGTTGTGACCGTCTCCGCCGCGAACTCACGGGTTGTCTGGTTGGCGGCAATCTGAGAGAGCGCGGTGCGAGAGCCATCCAGCACACCACTCAAGCGGGCCTGCCCTTCGGTGAGGGTTACACGTTGGACGAAGGCTAACGTCTGCTGTTGTTCGTTGCGTAGGGTGGTAAGCGCCAGAAGATTGACGATGACAAAAACCAGTAGCAGCAGGGGGATGAGGCCGCGCAGCACGCGGCGCTTTACCGGGCGGGGGGCCGCCCGGTTCTTTTGGGATTTTGCCGTTGTGGTGGTCATGGCTGAAAGAAACTCCCAGAATCCATCAAAAATTGGGTTAGCGGTCGTCAGTGGTTGTCGTGTCGTCGGTGTCCGGGCGGTAGAGGCCCCGGTTCAGGCGGATGCTCACCTGGGGCGCACGCAGCGCCTGCCCGACCTCTCGCACAGCCGTTTGCAGGATGAGGTTCACGTCGGTTTGGGTGGTGAGCTTGGCGGAAATTTCGTTCACGAGCCGTTCGCGCTCGGTGGCGCGGCGGCTCTGTTCCACGAGGCGCTTGTTGTCCAGGCTGAGGGCCAGGCGGTCGGCCAATTCCTCGGCAAGCACGATGTTGTCCAGCACGTAGGCATCGTTGGGGAGTTCGTAGACCACCGCGCCGATGACATCGCCGCCCATCCGCAACGGGATTGCGACGGGGACGGTATCGCGCTCGGTGGTTTCACCAATCGCAGGCACATTCGTTTCAACGGCCCGTTGGCGCAAGCTGTCGAGATCAAGGTCGGTGGGCGTCCCGGCCTGCTGGGTGATGCGCTGGGTGCGGTTGTCGTACATATATTCCTGCCAGGCTCGCTTGGTTTCGTCGCGGCTTTGGATCTGAAGGCTGCGGAGGCGCTGCACGGATTCCTGGTAAAGCCGGGTGTTTTCGATGGCAATGGCAAGCTGATTCGCCATCGACCGCAACACATTGATCTGCTCGCGGTCGAAGGTGGCGCTCTCACGGCTTTGCACGTCCAACACGCCGATCACGCGGTTACCCAGGTGGAGCGGCAGGGCCAACTCCGCGCGGGTGTCTTGCAGGTACTCATTCGGGCGGTGGATATCGCTGTCGGCGGTGTCGCGGGCAACCACCACGCTGTTCTGAGAGGCGGCCTGGCCCACCACCCCTACCCCCAACGGGAGCCGATGCCCACGCGAGAGCAGCTCGCGGCCCGGCCCACCCGTGCTGGCCCGCAACACCGCAAAGCGTTCTTCGCTGTCTAGCAGGAAGATCTGCGCGTGGTAGATGTTGGAGAAACGCTCCACAATTAACACTACCACGTCATCCAGCAACAACTGCACGTCGCGCTGGGTGGTCGCGAAGTTGGTGATCTCCTGGGTGGTTTCCATGTCGCGGGTCCGGCGGTCAATGCGCCGCTCCAGGTCCTCAATCACGTTGCGCGTCTGTTGGCGCATATCCACAAACGACCGGGCAACATCACCGATTTCGTCGCTCCGTTTGGCCTCCGGGACGGGGGTGTCGAACACGCCGACGCTAAAGGCCTGCATCGCCCGTTGTAACCCCTCCAGCGGTTCCGTCAGGTGACGGCTAAAGAGCGTCAGGACGGTCCCCAAGACGATCACCCCAACGATGATCGGAAACAGTAGGGTTTCGACGTATGACCGCCGTAGTTCGAGGATTTCCGCCGGGTCTAACTGGGTTAGCAGCGCGAACTCACCCGCGATTGGGGCGTAGTAGCTGGCGACCTCCGCCCCGGTGCCGTTTTCCTGGCGGACGAAGTCGAACCCAGTTTGTAGGTCGAAGGCACGGTTCACGGCATCACTATTACGGGCACCTTCGGCGCGTTCCTGGTAGGCTGCTGGTGTGATGATGGTCCCGTTGCGGCTGAGGAGAAAGCTGTAGGCCGGGTAAACGGCGTTGTCGAAGGTCAAAATCATATTAAATGTCGTCTCAACCTGCAATGTCGCCACCACATAGCCGATCACGTTCTCAGTAGAGCGGAGCGTCACCCGGTTCACAAGCTGGATCGGCCTGGTGGCGTTGTCCTCCACGACGATAATCTGCTCAACAGAGGGGTCTGTATTGCGCTCTGCGATAATCTGGAGATAGGCGACAGACTGGCTGTAGTCCTGGCCGGGGTCGGCCTCGCCGGGCAACAGTTCGCCAGAACTCACAACCACAATCCCGTCCGCATCTAGCACCAGCACATTACGGAACAACGCCTCGGCGGGGTCTAGCAGGGTGGTTGCCAGCGCCGCCTCGATCTCAAACTCACTGGTCGTTGGGATGGGCGGCGAGATGGCGCGGTCTGCCAGCAACAACCCCACAAGCAACTGATTGGTCTTGCTCTCGGAGGCGAAGCCGTCTAGCTGCTCTGATGCGCGTAAGAACAAGCTATTGATAACCTGGCGTTGGCGCTGGCCGTTCTGCTGGACGAAAGCTCCCAGGTTCTCGCGGTTAATGGTCTGCGTGCTGTTCACAAACAACACAACCCCGATGATCGTCGGCACAAGGGAGATCAGCAGAAAGACAAGCGTGAGTTTCGCCCACAGTGGGAACGTGGCGCGTGGCGTGCGAGGTGACAGGCTCATGCGTGATCTCCATTCGGGGGATGCCCGTTGCTGAACAATCCCTTCTTCGGCGGGGTGGGGTCCGGGTCGTAGAGCGTTCCCGGCTCAATGTAGATGCGGGTTTGGATGGCCCCCAGGGTGTCGTTGAAGTTGTCCGCCGCGAGCTTAAGCAGGGCGTCCACATCGCTGGCCCCAAACAACAGCGTCGAAATCTCGGTGGCCTTGCGCTCACGGGCCGCCCGTAGGCGGGTTTGCTCCAGCAGGCGCGTGTTCTCTAGCGCAGTGCCCAGGCGCATAGCAATCGTCTTGGACAGTTCGATCTGTCGTTCGGTTACCGGGTGGTCCAGCGGCAATGCGAACGACATCGCGCCCAGGGTTTCGCCACGCAGCAGGATCGGCACCGTGAGGATTTTCTCGGTGGCTGTCTTGTAGAGATGTTCGCCGCGTTTTTCTAGCGCCTGGCGCATCTCGTCGGGGAGGTCGGCGGCGGGCGTCAGGCGCTTGTCCCGAATGTCGAAACCCATCGCCCGCTCGCCGCGCTGGTCGATATACTCACTCCAGATGTTCGTCACCATGCCCCGTCGCTCTGCCTGTTCGGTGGTGAGCAACGACTGGGCGCGGTTGGCAATGGCTGCCTGCTCGCGCAGGTTCCCGGCCAACTGCTCATTGGTGTGTACCAGGTTCGCCAGGGTCGCGAAACTCCCCACAATGCGCTGGATGACGCGCAGATAATCGTCACTGATGCGGTCCGGCTGGGCGCTCTGGATGTCCACCACGCCGAGCAACGTCGCCCCGTCCACCAGCGGGACGGCCACCCCCTGCTGGATGTTCTGCATCAGGTGGGAACGGCGGGCAGGGGCATCGCTCAGGGTGACGCGGACGGGTGCGCGGAAGCGGACGGCATCACTGAGCGGGTGTGTGCCCCCAGGCGTGATGACCTCGTCAGCCTCCAGGTCCAGCACCTCCGTCCGGCGCAAACCGGCGCGGATTAACTGCACCAGTTGTCCTTTGCTGTCCGCCAAGTACACCTGCACGGCGTCGAACCGGTAGGTGCGGCGCAACTCGCGAACCAGGCTACTGAGCACATCGTTGCGGGTCATGCCAACGTCAATGGACTCGACCGCCGTTAGCACCCGCTCGATGCCGTCTAACTCGGTTCGCGCCTGTTGCGCGATGAACCGTTGCCGCCCCACAAACACCGCCTGAATCGCCGTGGCCGCCCCGATGTTGACAGCCACCCCGATCAACTCGGCCAGTGTGGACACAAACGTGGCTGTGATTGGGTCAATGCGTATCACCGTATCGACCATCGTAACCGCCATCAATGTCGTCCCCGTCAGGATGACGCCAACCCGGTCTAGCAGCACCCCGGCCAACACCACCGGAAACAACAAGGTGAGGTGACGGTTTTCGCCGCCGACGACAATTAACACGAAACTTGACGCGACCCCCCCCAATATCACCAGCAAGCGGCTGGCATAGTGGAGTTTGCCGCGCCGCAACGTGATATACACCACGGTTCCTATCGCAATGCCGATAAACGGCACCACTAGGTCTAGGGGGGTTGCCACGCCCAAGACAACCAGCGTCAGCAACCACAACAGCGACCCACCGAGAATAATCCCATCAACAACGAGAATCCCCTGCGCGGTTCCCTTGCTGATGGGGTCCTGGTAGCGGTCACGGACGTTGAGCCAACGCGCCCAGCGAGACGCGGAACGAGGTGTGTTGTTCATGCGCTGTCGTTGCCTCCGATGCGATCATTAGGTAGGGGGTCGGGGGTGTTTGGCATCGTGCTTAAGCGGATGGCGCTGCGTTCTGCGCCGAGGGTTTCACTTAGCTCGGCAACGGTGATTCGCAGCAGTTCATCCACCGTGGACGCCGTCTGATATTGGCCGACGATATGGTTAATGCGTTGCTCGAAGCGGGTTGTCTCCTGCGATTCCTCAAACAGCCGGGCGTTGTCCAGGCTCACGGCCAGGCGGTCCGACACAGCGCGCGCAATCTCGATCACATCGGCCTCGTCTAGTGCTTCGTCCGGCTCAATCTCAATCGCCCCGATGATATGCCCACGCAGCTTGATGGGCACGGCGACGGCCTGGCGTTCGCGGTCGGTCACGGCCTGGCGCTCCGCCTGTGCCTGTTCCAGCAGGCGCGTCCACTGTAAATCCTGGCTCAAGCGGTTGCCGTCCAGCGCGATAACGGTGCCGCCGTCGCGCTCTGCGGTGTACTGCTCCCAGCTTTCCCGCGTGAGTTCGCGGTTCAGGCGTTGGATTTCGCGCAGGTTGGCCTGTGTCTCGATATACAGGCGTTGGTTATCCTCCAAGTTGGCCTGTTGTGCCTCGAACAACTGCGCGTTACGGATGGCAGCGGCGAGCAGGTTCGTCATAATCTGGAGGGACTGAACCTGGTTGCCCCCGAAGGTGTTCGGCTGGTCGCTCTGCACATCTAACGCGCCGATGATGCGGTCGCCGTCGCGGATGGGCAGGGCAAGTTCGGCGCGGGTGTCCGGCAAGAACTCGTTACGATAGTGAACCCCGGACTGTCGCGTGTCGCCGTAGTTGATCGGTTCACCGGTCTTGGTGACCTGGCCGATGACACTGGCCGAGCCGACGTTGAGCCGGTGCTTACGTTGCAGCAACCGCTCGCCCACCTCGCCGGTGCTGGCGCGTAGCTCTGCTACCTCACCCGTTTCGTCCAGCAGGAAAACCTGAACATGATCATAGCCGAAACGGTCTTGAATGTAGTTCACAGCCTGGGGCAGCAGGTCTTTCAGGCTCGTCACCCCCGCCGTAACCTGCCCGACCTCCGCACTAATCCGCAACAGGCCCGCTGTGCGCTCGGCCTCGCGGCTGCTCTGCTCAATGCTCACCCGGAAGAAGCGCACCGTCACCGTGACGCCCAACAACGCGGCTAACAGGCCCACCAGCACCACCGGGGGTAGCGTCGGCGCGCTGGCGGTGGTGTTCACCAGCACCAACAAAGCAAACGTCGTGGAGTTGTAGAGTAGATATAACAGGTTATTGGAAATCAGCGTTGCGACGACGATTGTTAACAACACCGCCGTCGAGGGAACCGTCCCTAAATACAGCGCCGCCAACAACGTTAAGACCAGCCCAGACGCGGCGAAGTCCACGCGGCCAGCCTGGGCCACCGCCAACCAGATGAGGTATACCACCACGAACACACCCGCCGCGATCAGAATTTGGTCTGCGATCTCCGGGTTATCAATGGCAATAAAGCTGTTGACCGCGACCACATGAGCTATCGAGAGCAAGATCAATATCTGGGCGGTGCGTTGGCGTACCAACGCGAACCCCTGAAGCTGATCGGGGCTTGCGGGCATGGTGGGGGGGCTAGGGATGCTATTCATGCCGGGTTACTCCTTATGCCCATTGGTGGGTTGGCTGGGCGGCAGCGTGCCGATCTTGATGGCGACACGCTTGGCCTTGAGCGCGTCACGCAGGCCACGGGCAGCCTCCGCCACCGTCGCATCAATGCTGTTGGCGGACTGTATGCGCGTGTTGATCTCGTTCACCAGCACCTCGCGCTGGGCGACTCGCTGGCTGGTTTCATAGAGGCGGTTGTTCTCCGCAGCGAGGCCGAAACGTTCCCCCACCTCCCGCAGCATATCAACATCGGTGCTGCTCATCTCGGACTCGACCTCGAACTCCATTGCGCCGATCACCTCCCCGCGCACACGCAACGGCACCGCGACAATCTGGCGTCCGTCGGCGTCCGTCCTACGCACCACGTCGTCATTGCGGATCGCGTCCATAATGGCCTCGGTGAGGTCGTCGGAGGATGACAGTTGCCCGTCCACAAAGTCGAGGTCCAGGTTGTAATCCCCAGACTGCCCCCGCAGGTAATCCGCCCAGATTGTCCCTGTGAGTTCACGGTTGAGGCGTTCCACCTCGCGCTGGGCCACCTGGGTCTGTTCGACAAGCCGCTGGTTTTCCGCGAGGTTGCGCTGGGTTGCCGTCAAAAGCTGCGCGCTGTTGATTGTCACGGCCATGCTATCGGCAATTGCCTGTAGGGTCGTTAGCTCCGTCGGCGGGAAGGCCTGGGGGTCCGTGGATTGCAGGTCTAACGCGCCGATGGTGCGTGTGCCGATCTTGAGCGGCAGCGCGACCTCTAGCCGGGTGTCGGGCAGGTAGGGGTTTGGGCGGTGGACGGCTTCTTCTGCCCCGACGACGGTGCGGTAGGCACGTTGCTGTTGGGTGACGTAGCCGATCACGCTGGAACTCCCGACGGGCAGGCTGTGGCGGTTTTCCAACAGTTGCCGCCCGGCCTCCCCCGTGCTGGCGACCAACTGCGCGACCCGGCCCGTGTCGTCTAGTAGGAACACTTGCACATGGTAGGCCTGCGGGAAGGTGTCACGAATGTCATAGATCACCTCATCAAGCGCCGTCTCGACCTGCTCCGCTGTGCTAATGCTGCGGGTGATGCGGGTCGTCAACTGGGCAATCTGGAGGCGCTGACGCGTGAGGTCGTCCAAGATTTCATTGATGGTAATGCGCCCCAGCCGCAGATTCAGCAACGACACGCCGAAGATACCCACAGACACGATGAGAATTAACACCAGGTTGAGGATAATGTTCACAGGGGTTTGGCCCAGGTACAACGTATAGCCCAAAATCGTCAGGCCGAAGTGCAGGGGCACCGCCGTCACGAGGCCACGTTCCTCATCCAAAAGGGCCGCGACCAGTACAGCCACGATCATAATCAACCCGTTCTGGCTGTAGGCCAAGTTATTGATGATCGCGATGCTGCCGCCGCCGATGTAGATCATTGCGGAGGGGCCGAATGTCACGCTCTCTAAATGCCCACGCCCAAGGCGCACCAACGTAAAGAGCGCCAGCACATAAAAGCCAAAAAACGCAATTGTGTAGATGGGGAACTGGTTCGGCTGGATGGCTCGTGACACGTAGGTGAACGCCTCCGTTTCGCCCCGGTCTGTCGCGGCGAACGGCACCGTAAAGGCGTACAGGCTGAACAGGGCGAGGAAGAGATAGACAACCCCATAGGCAATCGCCGCCCGTGTGTGCCGGGACGGCTCCGTGTACAGCCTGAGATTCGTTGTTGCGTTTACCAACCAGTTCCACATCGCGGCCTACTCCGTTACGTCCGTGGGATCATCAGGGGGGGAGGGAGCCTCCGCCGAGGGCGTGTCCCCGTCAAGTTGCTGCGGGATGCCCGTCCGTAGCCGCACCCGGCCACGCTTCGCGCCCAGGGCCTGCCCAACTTCGCTCAGGGTCACGTTGAGCATTTGTTGAATGTCATCCTGCCGCTGTAGCTTAAAGGCAATATCGTTGGTGAGGGTCTTGTTGCGTGCCAACTCCCGACTTTGAGTATAGGCGCGGGCGTTCTCCATCGCTACAGCCACCTGGTTGACTAACTGTTGGAATACGGCTATATCTGTGTTGGTATAGGCGGCGGCTTTGTGGGAGCCGATGGTCAGGACGCCATTAGTGCGCTGACGGTCCCCCAGTGGCATCGCCAACAGCGACGTTACGGTGCGCGAGTGCGGGTAGGCCAAGTCGTTGGCCCGTTGGAAGTTCGGGATGTAGAGATACTCGCCCGTCTGGTAGACATAGCCCGTGGTCGTCCCCATTAGCGGCACGACCCCGCCAGTTTCTAGTTGAACACGGAAGCTGTTGGTTTCCTGCCAGCCGCCCACCAACACCAGCGCGTCCTGCGTCTCGTCGTAGAGTGCTACCGTCATGTGGTCCACATCCAACAGACGCGGCACATTCGCCAACGACATCTCCACTAGTTCGGTGAGTTCTAAAGTAGACTGGGTGACGCTGCCGAAGTCCCGAATGTTCTCCAACTGTTCGGCACGGGTTTGGGCGTCGCGCAACAAGCGTACATTCTGTAGGCCGACACCCATCTGTGCGGTGATAGTCTGCGCGGTTTGAATTTCTGTCCGCTCATAGGTGCGGGGCTTGCCGATGGTATCCAGCCCAACCGACCCAATCAGATCGCCATTTTGATCGAGCAGCGGGATAATAATCACAGAGCGAATGTCTACCCGCTGGAACAAATCGAGCATTGTGTCGGACAGGCGTGCGTCTTGCGCTACATCCTCAATGACAACCGGCTTGGTTAGGTCGTGGCTGGGGAGCAAAATGGGATTGTCCTTGGTGGAAACGGTCATGCCCCTGTACTTGCCGACAGGATACTCGCTCACCACCACCCCAGACTGCATATCCTCGTTGAACAGCACCACGCCACAGTGATCCAGCGACAGCGCCTTCACCAGCGCCTCGGCACTGGTGTCCAATAGTTTGCGCTCGTCGCGGATGTTGCTGATCTCGACGGCCAGTTGGGTGATAATTTGCAGCGCCCGCACGCGGTCCCCCAACTGGGCGGCGGTGGCTTGGCTCTCGCGCAGTAGCTTCTGCTTCTCGACAGCAATCCCCACCTGGTCGCTGATAGCCTCGTAAAGCTGGCGGGTGCCGTCTGGGAAGGTTTTGGGTGTGTCGAACAACAAATAGATTAGCCCTGTAACCTGGCCGCGCTCGCGCAGCAGCAGCGTAACATGGCTGGCGTAGGTGTAACGGTTACCCATGAGGGATAGTGGATTGCTGGTGACGGTGTTCCCCTGGGGCGAGAACAACACGTTCCCTTGCAAACCGCGCAAAAACTGGTAAACATCCTGGCAGACGCGCTCGTCGGTGGTGATTAGGTCGTGGGTCACGCGCTCTTGGTCCAGCGTTACCTCACATTCCAACATAACCTCAGTAATGCGGTTGCGGCCCTGGGACGCATATCCGATCTCCACAAGCGCAATCGTGGTCGCGTCCGGCGCGAAGTTCACCCGTAGTACGCGCAACACATCCATAATGTCCTGGGTGCGGAGCATGGCGCGGTTGGCCTCATACAGCAACTCAATTTCTTGGAGGTTCATCGCCATCGTCTGCAACAGGTTGCGGTTTTGCAGCACCACGCCCACCTGGTCCGCAAGGGAGCGCATTGCCCGCAGGCGGTCCGGCGCGACCCGGCTACGGGTGCCGCTGGTGAGCAGAATCAACCCATTCACGGCGAAGTTGCTTACAATCGGCAAGATCACCAGCGATTTCACCTCGTCCGCCTGGAGCCGCGCTCGCTCGGCGTCGCTGATAAACACGTCCTCATCCACATTGCGAATTTCGAGCGCCTCTAACACATTGAGGGTGGCGCTGGCGGGGTAGTCGTCAATCTGCACCACGCGGTCCGCAAGGGCGTGGTGCCCCTTCCGCACGACCGCCACCACCCGTGTGACACCGGTGGCGTCCGTGTAGACGAGTTCGGCGTAATCGAAGATGCCCCCGGCGAAATCGTAGACAGCCCGTAGAATTTCGGAGAGGTCCGCCGTGCGGAATACGCGGCTAGAGGTTTCATACTGCGACTGGATCAGGTCAAGCGCGTTACTAGTCTGTTGGAGCAGGTTACGGTTTTCGATCATGGCCGCCAACTGGTCCGCAATAGCGCGTAGGCCATCGTATTGCGGGCCAGGGTTGCGGAGGGTGTCGTCCCCGGCAAAAACCACCAGCCCTTGCAAGTTACTGCGCACGTTGAGGCCAAACGCCGTTACCTGATCGACCTCACTGGTAATCATAAAATCCACCAATTGCTCGGCAAAGACGGGTTTACGTGGCCGCTGGATGTTCCACAACAGCATCATCCGCCCCTCCAGGAACTCGTGGAGGAAGTAGGTGATACGGGCGTCCTCCTGCGCGTGGAAGTGATCGACCAAGTGCCCGGTGACGGCCCCCTCCCGGTTGCGAACCGCCATCGTTTCCAGGCGGGCTGGGGTGCCCATCATCGTAAAGGGACGGTTGAACAGCGCAATCGCGACGGACTGGATACTGGCCGGCGCGTCCGCGAGAACAGCCTCGGCCATTTCCTCGTAGCTCTCCGCGACGGCCAGCGCCTTATTGGTCGTCACCAACTGCGAGGCGAAGGCCTGCGCCTCCAACGACCGTTGGAGCAACCGCTTACTCAGAATCGTTGCGGCGAGTTGGTTGGCGAGTGCGCTGTAGAGGTCCACCTCGCTCTGGCTAAGGGTGTGCGGTTCGCTGTAGTACAGGTCCAAGGTGCCCACCACTTGATCGGCGGCAATCAACGCAAACCCCACAACCTGCGCCACGTTGAGCGCGGTTGCTCGGTCACGCATCCACGTATTGAGGTAGTCGGCATTTAGCTGGGGGTTGTCCAGCAGGATCGGCACTTCCTGGCGGAGGCTGTTGATGTGCGAGAGTTCCGGCATGGGGCCAATCGAGGCGCTACGCTGGATCGCCTCGGCGGTCTGGCGGTCGGCAAAGGCGGCCACATAACGGCGGTTGTTGCCCAAGCCCTCGGTGCCTGTCTCGCGGGCGACGAAGGGTTGGTCGAACGCAGTAATGAGCAGGGCTGTAACATCTTCGGACATCATATACATGGCGGCGGTGGCCGCCTCATGATAGTCCTCGGTATTCGCCAACATCCGAGCGGCGGTCGCAATACTTTTGAGCGGCAGTTGGGTGTCCGCAGTCGTTGCCTGGGGTGTGTTCCCCAATCCAATCGCCAATCCTAACCCAAGCTGTGTTGCGACGACCTCCAACCATGCAATCCACTCGTCATCTAAGTCTTCGACCAACACCTCAAACAAACCGATAGGCTCACCCGCTACCACAAGCGGACACAACCACTGTTGTTCCGCCGGGAGCCACTGGCTGATACCGGAGGTAAACAGCGCGTCTAACGCGCCGATACTAGCAATGTGTTGGGGGGTTCTGTCGGGCTTGTCGGTGGCGGCGAGCACCATCAGGGCGGGGGTGTCTAGCTTGTAAACCCGGATGGCCCGAACATCGGGCAGAGCTTCATCAATCGCGGCGAAAGTCTGGGTGAGTGCACGCTTCCGGGCAACGGGATCGGGGGTGTCTAGCCCGGCGGCGATGCCGCTCAGGGATTTCCAGTCCGGGGCAACAATCATGCGACAGAACCTCTCCTGACAGGTTATTGGTTTTCGGTGGGGGGTGTGGATGGGCGGCGGACCTAGCGCCACTCCCACACTTCGCCGCCAGAGAGCAGGCGTTGGATTTGTTCCGGGAAGCGGTCGGGGTCCAGGGGTTTCCCCATGAAACCGTCGAACCCGGCTTTGCGGGCACGGCGCATCTGGTCCTCGCTGGCCTCCGCTGTGACGGCGACGACAATCGTCTCCTTCAGCTTGGGGTGGGCGCGGACCTTCTGCAACGCCTGATAACCGTCCTCGTAGGGTAGCCGGATATCCATCAGAATGAGGTCAATCTGCGGCAGTGTCTCTGCAAACTGGACAACCTGCCAGCCGGATGTTTTCCACTCGCAACGCTGGACACCCATCGACGCAAGCATCCGCGCAATCAACACAAAATTCGGTACGTTATCCTCCACCACCAGCACATGAGCGTCTCGTGGCTCAATGGGGTTGCGGGCGTGGTTGTTGTCGCTGGTCATCATCGGCCAATCCTCAAGTAGTTCAAAACCTGTTCAGGAAATTCATCAACATCTATGGGTTTCCCAATATACCCATCACAGCCTGCTTCCAGTGTCATTTCGCGGTCACCCTCGCGCACATTCGCGGTCAGCGCGATGATGGGAACAGCGTCTAGTTCTGGCATCGCTCGCAGGCGTTCAGTTGCGCTCAGGCCGTCCATACCCGGCATACTGATATCCATCAGAATCAAATCTGGGGGGGCGCTCTGGGCCATCTCGATTCCGTCCAGCGCGTTGTCGGCCTCTTCGACCTCAAAGTCAAAGGCCATCAGGATGCGCCGCACCAACATTCGGTTATCGGCATTGTCTTCTACGTAAAGTACACGAGGCATGGCTACTCGCTCCACAACTGTGCAAAATGCTATCTTAAGCTTTCCACGATTCTACCATGTATTATCAACGATTTCGCGGCTGTTTACCACCGTCCGTAAGAATTTTAATATTGTGTTAGCAAGTCGGAGGCTTCGGGTAGCAGGTTACATCACCAATAATGCTATCACGATTACGGGCGTGGTAACACGCCATGATCACATTATCACAAACTTGTACGGCTACTTTCGCGATCCCCTGAGTTTTGCGGGGGGTGGGGAGGTACATCAAACGATGGGTGCAAGTATAACGGCGCGGGATGTAGAAGCGTGGGAAAAACAAAAGACGGACCACAAATGTGTGTGGCCCGTCATAGGTTTATCCGTCGATGCGAATCTCGTCGTACAACACGGACATTTCCGTACCCCCCGTGTAGACGATAGCGGGTTTGGTGTGTAGTTCCTCACCCAAGTACATCCCAAGTGCTTGGGTGAACTCGGGTTCGTTCGAGTGGGGGTCACTGGCCTGCCAATGCACATCGCGACACCGAGAAAAAGTGAGGCGGAAGCGCCTACCATTAGGATGATTCTCGTTAAACGTCTCACAGTCTAATATCAGTGACCTCCCCTGGTGGGACAGCGAAATCTCACGAATATACAGTTCCCCTGGAGACGTGTTCAGGATTTGCCAAAGTCTTGGGTCCATCGTGTACCACGCCGTTCTGCTGTTCAATTTACACTAGCTAAAACAGTATAAATTGCCCATATGAGGCTGGGATGAATGCTCACAGATGATTTTCTAATTTCGGTTTTATGTCTACAACGCCATTTGCAGATTCCCCCAATAACAGGGGGGCAAATCTGCACAAAACCGCCGCATAATCTCGTATAATGGGTAACAAAGCAAGTTGGAATTTTGGAGAAACCATCGTGAATCGGTTCAACCGTAGTGACGTGATTGTGTTGGGTTTGGCGCTGGTCGGCGTGTTTGTGTTGGCGGGGCCGCTGTTGCAGATCGCAGGCGGATTGTTCGGCATTGCGATCACGCTGTTGATGTGGATGTTCGCCGGGGCACTGGCCGGGCGCATCCTGCGCGGTGAGGGCTACGGGCCGCTGGGCGACATCGGCCTGGGGTTGGTCGGTGGGTTCGTCGGCTCGCTGCTGTTTAACCTGATCGGCCTGGGTTGGTTCGCGGGGATTCCGCTGCTGGGTCCGATAGCGGTTGGGGCTGTTGGTGCGGTTGTCTTTGTCTACATCGCCCGCCTGTTTAACAGCAACTTCGCCAAATAACACGGGTGCATTCCGGCACATCCTAAAAACACAGGTAGTCGATCTGCGAAAACGGCTGATAACCGAGCGACCCTGCCACCTTTTCGCCCATCACCCGGTCGGGTTCCGGGCAAACCGCCCGCAACGCATCATAAGCGGCTTGTGCGCCTGTGCCTGTTGGAATAGGTCCGTGTAGGCCGCATGTATCGAGACATGCCCGTCATAGCGGAAGATTCACCGTTGCAAACACGGCCCGCGCAAACATGAACACAATCGTGATGCACACTAGGAACTCAACAAAGAAGCTGGCAATCCACGCGCTGAGAATGCCCCGCGCCGCCATCCATGCTTTGTCGATGTCGTCCTCCTGTATCCACACCATCGCCATCACCGCACCCGCCGCGCCGATCAACGTTCCCACCAGCGGCACCGGGATAAACAGCGTGCCGAGAATCGCGCCGACGGTGCTCACGATAATGGTCCCGCAACTCAGGCTGCCCTCAGCGTTCAACCCAAACAGGCGCGTCCACCAGTCCGCCGTACTCCCCAGGATCATCAGCACCGTCACCCCTAGCAGGGTCCACGGGCCGACCACCTGCAACTCGGTGGCAATCGCGTAGATCACGCCAATGGCCCACACCAACGCCGGCCCTGGAATAAACGGCACAAAGGAAACCAACGTCGCCGCCGCCATCAGCAGCACCACCACCCATCCCCAATCGAAATTCACCGCGCTACCCTCGTTCTCTTGTCGTTTTCTTCGAACTATAACGCAGGACGCTTCCCTTTGGTTGTAACGATACGTTACTTTCGGACAAAACTAACACATCTTACAAACATAATGCGCCAATTTTCTGTTAAGATAGTGTGTAGGTACACTACGTACCGACATTATATTATAGCTTAAGACAGGCTCAGACTTATGGCTGTACAGTTGACTATTTTGAGGGGTCCCAACAGCGGAAGAACCTACCAGTTTGAAGACAACGTCATCTCGATAGGTAGCGGTCGTAACAACACCCTTGTGATCCGCGACAACGATGTGAGCACGCAACACTGCCAGCTCATCCGGCTACAACAAGACTACGACATCGAAGACCTCGGCTCGCGCTATGGCACCTTTGTCAACGGCCAAAAGCTCACAAACGACAAGTGGCTGCTCAAGAGTGGGGCCATCATTGAGCTAGGGAGCCAGATCACGCTGGAGTACCGCCAACTGGACCCAGAAGGCAGTGGCAACTCCCGCCCGATCTTCATGCGCGAGGGCGACCCCGGCTCCCAGCCGGTGCTGGTGCTGGTGAATGAGGCGCTCATCAAAGAGGCGTACCTGCTTCAGAGTGAGGAAATCACGCTTGGGCGTTCGGTCGGCAACGACATTGTGGTGACGGCATCCGACATCAGCCGGACCCATGCGCGGTTGCGCTGGGCCGACGACCACTACGAGATCGAAGATATGAAATCGCGCAATGGGACCTTCGTCAACGGAGTTGCCCTGGAAGAAGGCACAAAGACCCTGCTGGAACACAGCGACGTGATCCGCCTGGGGGCGTTGACCAAGTTCCACTTCGTCTACCGTGCGGACCTCCCGGAAGAATGGGACCCGATCCACCCGGATGATGCGGAGAAGCAACGCACCACCCAAGAGGTAACGATGCCATTCATGACGGCGGCGCGGCGCGAGGGCACCCGCGAACTCGGCGCGAACGTGAGCGAAGGCGACCTCATCGACCATATTCTCATCACCTATGCACGTGAGGACTGGGAGGACATCGTCGCGCCGATTGTGCTCAACCTGGAGGATGCTAAGCAGAAGGTGTGGGTGGACCAACACCTGCGCCCCGGCAGCGAGCCTTGGGTGGGCGCGATGGAACACGCGCAGACCGAGTGTTGGCTGCTGGTGGTGGTCGTCTCGCCAGACGCCATGCGAACGGCTTACGTAAAAGACCTCTACCGCTACTTCTACAACCGGGAAAAGCCGATCATCCTGGTGGACTACAAGACGGTGACCCGGCTGCCCTTCCAACTGGCGCAGATGCCGCGCATCATCTACGACCGCGAAAGCCCCGGCAAGATGTTCCGGCGGCTGCTGCTGGAGATCATTCAGTTGAAGCCGCGCTACGTCGATGAGGAGCACGCGACCGACCTGCCCACAGACGACGACTAACCAGAATCGCCTTGCATCTCCAACCCCCGCGCCACAGGCCAGGGGGTTTTTGTTTTCCCAACCCCCCTATCGTGCCCGGCAGCACCCGCCGCCCCTGTAACCATGTATAGACCGTCTTTAAACGGTCGTTGCATTCCTGGGCACATGCCCGGTCAAATCGCCGGGCAAATGTTCACCCGGATGCCCACCCCCTAGCGGTTCGCCTGCGGTACGGTGGGGCCATCGTGAATGTGTGAAAGGAGCACCCATGACCTATAGCGCCGTCAAATGCCTGGACGCCAAGCTGGGCCGCATTGGGGGGTATCTCATCGTGTGGGGCGACCCCGCACACCTGGACCTCCAGGGCGAGTACTTCACCCCAAAGACGGACTTTGCGCTGGACTGGTACGCCGTGCGCCCGGTCCTGTACCAGCACGGGCTGGACGGGACGGTGAAAGGGGCGCTCGTCGGGCAGATCGACACGCTACGCGCTGACGAGGTCGGCATTTGGGCGGAGGCCCAACTGGACCTCCACGAGCGTTACGTGGAAGCCGTGTTGCGTCTGGTCGAACAGGGCGTGCTGTCCTGGAGCAGCGGCAGCCTGCCGCACCTGGTTGAACGGGAGCGCGACGGAAAGATCATCCGTTGGCCGCTCATCGAAGGGAGCCTCACCCCCACCCCCGCCGAGCCGCGCTACACCGACGTTCACATGGTCAAAGCCGCTTATAAGGCGCTGGGCCTGGACGTGTCGCGGATTGTCGATGAGGCGGACGAGGCATCCCCCACACCAACGAAGAACCTAAACGGAGACCCCAACATGGACAACAACCCCAACCCGCTGAAGCGGCTCCCACTGGACCCGACGGAGGCACGTCTGGGGCGGGTACAGGTTGGCAGCGCCTACGACGGCCTGACCGCTGATGACCTGCTCCACGGCTACATGCTGCTGCGGAGCCACAAGACCTTCCGGGGTGTGAGTGAGCAGTACGCCAACGCGCTGGCCCACAAGGTCAACAAGGCCGGCCTTAGCGCCGCCAAGAGCGACGAACTGAGCTACAGCACGCAGGCGGCATTCGGTGACGAGTGGGTGCCGGACCTGTGGAGCGCCCAAATCTGGCGGCGTGCCCGTCAGGACAACGTGATCTTGCCGCTGTTCCAGTCGGTCGAGATGCCGTCGAACCCGTTTGAACTCCCGGCGGAGGGGGCAGACCCCACCGTCTCGTTCGTGACGGAAACCACCGACGAGGCACACCTGACACTGGGCGCAGGCAACCCAATCCCCGCCAGTAAGATCGGCAGCAAGAAGATCCGGCTGGACGCGAAGAAACTGGCATTGCGCGTGGGCTTTAGCGCGGAGCTGGTGGAGGATGCCGTCGTCCCGGTGCTGAACATCTACCGCGAACAGGCCATGCGAGCGATTGCGGATTCCATCGACCATGTGTTGCTCAACGGCGACACGGCGGCGGCGGGCAACGTCAACCTAGACGGCGGTACCCCGGCGGCGGACCTGAAGTATCGCGCCTTCGACGGGGTGCGGAAGCTGGCGCTGGGCAATAACGTGAACGCGGCTGGCGTGCCGACGCTGGCGCTGTTGCGGGCGGCTCGTTTCGCCATGCCGACCCGCCATGCCGCCCGTCCGAGTGACCTCGCGTGGATCGTGGACGGCAGCACCTACGCCTCGTTGCTGGGCCTGAGTGAGTTCCTGACGATGGACAAGGCCGGGCCGATGGCAACCGCCCTCACTGGGCAGATCGGCTTTGCGGATGGTGCGCCTGTGTTGTTGAGTGCAGAGATGCCGGACGGCGTGGCCGCCAACGGCAAGGTGAGCAGCACCAGTGGGAACAACGCCACGGGCAGCGCGATCTGCGTCTATCGTCCGGGCTGGTTCGTCGGCTATCGTCGCCGGATCAACGTGAGCGTGGACTACATCCCGTACTACGACAGCTACCAGTTGACGGCAACCGTGCGCTTGGCGTTCGCGCCGTTCGACACCGAGGTGGCGTCCGCACTGCGGAATGTGACGGTGGCGTAACGATCCGCCTGGGGCGTGGTTCGCTGCGCCCCTCATACCACAGGTGAACGCGCCGTTGCGTGTTCGCTAATCACCGTCCCCCGCGTCTGCGGACGCGGGGGCACTTTCTTCATCGGAGATCAGATCGAAGAACGGCAGGCTCTCACGCATCTGGTGCACCTCGTACATCTCCAGCGTGAACGACGGCACCACGTCTAACAGGCGGATGCGGTCCAGCACCGCGTCGTAATCGATGATGCCATCGCCCAGGGCGTTGTGCGTGTCCAGCTTGCCGTAGGTGTTGTTGTGGTGGGTGTGCGTCAGCCACGGCTCAAAGCGCGTCAGCCATGCCTCGAAGGGGTAATCCGGGCCGAACAGGTGCGCGTGGCCCACGTCCAGGCAGGCTCGCAGGTAGGGGTGGTTCACCTCCTCCAGCACATCAATGATGATGTCCGGGTCGAACTCCCACATGTTCTCGACGGTGATCTGTACGCCGTGCATCTTGGCGAACGCCGCCATATCCCCCCAAAACGCCACATTGCGCCGGTGCCAGTCCTGGCGGTAGGCGATATTGTGAATCGCGGCGATGAAGTTGGCGTGAAACACGATCTTCCCCGCGCCAATTTCGGAGGCAATCGTAATCGCATGGCGGTAACGGTCCATGCAGATAGCATTGATGCGTGGGTCTGATGAGCCGGGGGCCATATCCATGAACGGGCCATGCACCACGACCGGCCCCGAAATGAGTGCGAGGTGGTTTTGATAGGTTTTGACGGCCTGTTTCCAGTCGCCTTCGAGGATATGCGGCCAGGCAAACGCCATGACCTCAATGCCAAGGCCATGCGCTTCGGCCAACGCGATACAGTCCTCGATATTGTTGGTGTTGGCACTTAAGATCACGGTTTCCATGCGGCACCTCAACGTCTTCAGGGTTACAAAATTTAAATTTCAGTCTACTAAAGTCGAGGGGGTAAAGCCAACATGCACGATAGAAATTAGCAGGTTCTTTATGAGGGTTTTAGTCACGTTGCCGTAGGTTGGGGTATTTAAACGAATATACGCAATTTCGCGTCGAATGTGGGCCGCCTGCGGTAAAAACCACAGGCTACAGCCTAGCGCGTCCACCAAAACAGCCGTGTGAGCCGCTGTCCACTTCAGTGAACACGTTTTAGCCGTAGCCGGGGGATTTTCATCCCTCAGCGGGGGATAACGCTCTGAGGGTTTACTCCCGCATCCCCAACGCCACGGCCTGCTGCCACATCGCAGCGACGCCTGCCGCGTTCTTCTCCGCACTAAAGCGGTCCACAGCCCGTTCACGGGCGCTCGCGCCCAACTGTGCCGCCGTGCCAGCTTCGTTCAACAACTGGACCAGCCGCCGCGCCATCCCGTCCACGTCGCCTTCGGGGATCACGTAGCCATTTACGCCGTCCGCGATCACATCCGCCACGCCCACCCGGTCAAAGCCGACCAGTGGCAGTCCGGCGGCGCTGGCCTCCATCAACACCCGCGGGATGCCCTCGTAGGCGCTACTCATCGCAAACACCCGCGCCATGTGATAGTAGGCGGGCAGGTCGCCGTGTGGGACCGGGCCATACATCACAACCCCCGCATCCAACCCCATCCGAGATCGGAGCGCGTACAGGTCATCAACGCTACGCGACATGTCCCCGATGAGCAGCAGCCGGGCGTCCGGGTCTTGCTTCAGCACCCGGTCGAACACATCAAACAGCACGGGAATCCGCTTAAATGGCACAGGATACCCCACCCAGATAATCACCTTCTCGGCGTCCACCAGGCCAACAGACGCCCGCGCCGCCGCGACTGCGTCCGCCGGGGGTGGCTCCGTAAATGTGGGGGAGGCGGTGCCGAGTGGCTGCGTGACAACGCGCTCCGGCTGGCCGCCACGTTCGAGATAGGTCTGCGCCTCGGTGGTGTTCACCGTGCGATAGAGGTCCGCCCGGCGCGAGACAAACTTCCCCAGCGCGTTGAACAGGTGGTTCTTGATGGGCTTCTCCGCCAACCACGCGTCGTTGTCAATGAAGTAGCAGTGATTTTGCACGAGAATCGGCACGGCGGCCCGTCCGCGCAGCATCCAGCCAACCAACCCGGTTGAAAACACATCCTGCGTGGTGATGAGGTCGGGGCGTTGTTCGTCGATCACGCGTCCAGCAATACGGAGCGCGTCCGCCACGAAAAGGGGTTTCGCGGCGCTGTTGGTGGGGATCACGGTGAGGTTGGGGGCGGGGTACAACGGACCATCGACCCCCGGCGGGGTGTAGACGACGATGGTCAGCTTACCCGCTCGCTCGGCATAATCTATATGACGGGCCAACGCGCCGCCGTCCGGCTTGGTTGCCAGCGACGTGTCCAGCGAGATCATGAGGACATGCAGGCCCGCCGTCTGTAGATTGAGTTCTCCGTTCAAGCGCAACGCCCCTAGTGCATATAGCGTTGGCGGGTGGCGTTGTTCATCCCGCGCAACATCATGCGTAGACGAATCACGCTCTCCACCGGGTACTCCGGCACGTTGATACGATCTTCTATGGACATAAACGCCATGAGGATTTCGGCCAGTTGCGCCTCCATCTCGTGCATCATATAGGCTGTGTCCACCGCCTCCTCGATAATCTCCGCCGTGTCGTTGTCCCCACCGATAATCGCGTCCTCGATGAGTTCTTCAGCGAAGGTGTAAAGGTCACGCATGGTTTTCATATATTTTTTCCCCTGCAATGGGTCTGGTTTAGGAAACATGAGTAAAGCATAACAGAACTAACGATCAAAAAAAGTGCAAAACGGGTTATTTCGATGAAGAGCAACCCCGGCCCCTCCCCGCACTTGGGGGGGGATTTCTACGACCGCAGCACCCACAGCTCACGCGGGAACGTCGTGTACGACTCACCCCCGTCCGCCGTGACGACGAGGTTATCCTCAATCCGCACACCGCCCACGCCCGGCAGGTATACCCCCGGCTCGATTGTGAACACCATGCCCTCGGCCAACGGCTCCGCGTTCGTGCTGGAAATCTGCGGCTCCTCGTGGACTTCCAGGCCCAGGCCATGCCCGGTACGGTGGATAAAGTACTCGCCGAAGCCCGCCGCCACGATCACATCCCGCGCCGCCTTGTCTACCTCGGCCCCGGTCACGCCAGGGCGCACCACCGCTCGCGCTGCCTCATTCGCGGCACGAACCGCCTCGTAGACCGCCCGCGCCTCGGCGGACGGCTCTCCATAGGCGAAGGTGCGGGTGATGTCCGCTGGATAACCGTCCACGGTGCCGCCGAAGTCGAACAACAGCAGATCCCCCTCGCGTAGTTCGCGCCCCGCCGTCACACCATGCGGCAAGGCGCTTTTCTCCCCAATGAGGACCAACGGCCCGAAGGCGTGCCCGTGCGAGCCGTTGGCTGCCAGCCGTGCCGAAAGTAAATCCGCAATCTGGCGTTCGGTCATCCCTGCTTCGAGTTGTTCCAGGGTTTCCCTTAATGCGATCTCGCTCAGTTCGACAGCCTGCCGCAACAGCGCGACCTCCGCTGCCGTCTTGACCACGCGCAGGCCAAGCAACGTCATCCCCAGCGGCACAGCCTGGACGTTTGTGGCGGCCTGGAACGCCAACAACTCGAACACGCGCATCGTCATATCGTCCACGGCCAGGGACGCACCATCCAAACCGAGCGCGGCGGTAGCGGCGGCAAAGGCCCCGGCGTAACCGTCATCGTCGAACCACGCAAAGACGTGGCGAATGTCCAGCACCTCCGTCAGCCCGTCCAGCTTAGACGCCTCCAACATTGGGACGATGAAGGCAATCCCGCCACCTGCCAGCACCAACGCAATCGTAGGGCGCTCCGACAGATGAAAGTGCAACCCTGTGAAGTAGACCATGTTCGCGCCAGGGACCAACGCCGCTGCCTTTACCTCCCCCCCCATTTTTCCCCGCAACCGCGCCAACCGCTCACCGTAGTTAATCGCACCCAATGCCATACCTCCTCTGTGTAGACTTGTATCAATAACCTTGTGAGAGCATTGTGCCACATCTCCCAGGGTTTCCGCAATCACCGCGAAACACCGGGGGTTAACGTAGTACCTACTTGAATTTAAAGCGGCAAATTGCCCCGAATATATCCCAAAATTTTATCCCAAGCGGACGCCCGTCCACATATATCACAACCTATTTATCCCAGATTTTGGGATATAAATCCCAATATGTTTAATGAAATACGAAATTTATGAGAAGTTGCCTGTAGAAAACTCATCTTAATGACCTGAAAACATGTTCAAAACTTGTTCAAAACCTGTTCAAAACTTTCGACACGATGTAGAAAGATGCACGGCGTCATAGTAATTTTTGGGATATATCCTGTAATATT
This sequence comes from uncultured Anaerolineaceae bacterium, assembly GCA_964462905.1. Taxonomy (GTDB): domain Bacteria; phylum Chloroflexota; class Anaerolineae; order Aggregatilineales; family Phototrophicaceae; genus DAOTTY01. The sequence continues at coordinate 9,121 of CAYWZS010000009.1, read as the reverse complement.
TACTTTTTTAGGATTTTGTTCTGTTTGTTCTGTAGAAACTGTCGAAAGTTTTGAACATTAAATGTTCAAAACTTTTATCCCACAAAATCCATCCTTAACATTTTTTCTGTGATATTTTGGGTTTTTAACGGGTCAACTTGGGAAAACAATCCCACATTACAATTTACATAAACGAGTTTTCGACAGTTTCTACACCCCCTACTACTACTGCTATTTTTAAACAGACCAATATGTCGAGAACTTTTGAACAGGTGCCCTCCGGCGCAGGCTCTTGGTTAGAGTCCACCAATGAGAGATGCCAGAAATTGAGGGCAGTGCTAAGATTAAGATGCAAGAACAATCCTTAACTCCCAGAGATTAATGAGACTCCCTTATGACCGATATATCCCCTGACCGTGTTGCCGCCCTGGAAAACAAAGTCGCCATCCTAACCCGCTTGATGGAAGTCAGCAATCAGTTGAACTCCACCTTGCAGCTAGATGACCTGTTGAGCTACATCATGGATGCTGCTGCCGAGATCAGCGGGAGCGAGGCCGCTTCAGTGTTGCTTTGGAACAACACCACCCGCGAACTGTTCTTCGCCGCCACTACCACCGATAGCCCGATTGACCTGATAGGAAAACCCGTGCCGTTATCTGGGAGCATTGCCGGGACCATCATGCGTGAGCGCCAGATCGTCCAGGTGGACAGCGCCGAAGATGATCCCCGGCTGTATCGCGGCCATGAGCAAAGCGCAGATAACACCAGCGGCTTCGTGACAAAATCGCTGTTGGGGGTGCCGATGACAGTCAAGAACCGTATGATCGGCGTTCTGGAGGCTATCAACAAACAGCAACTACCCTGGACTGAGGATGATCGCAGTCACCTGGAATCTCTAGCATCCCAGGCAGCTATCGCGATTGAGAGCGCCCAACTTGTGAGCCAACTTAAAAAGGCCAACGCCGAACTAAGCGAGGTGGACAAGCTCAAAACGGACTTCATCGCACTGGCCTCGCACGAACTCCGCACGCCATTAGGGATCATTCTGGGATATGCCAGCTTCTTGCAGGAAGAAACCAGCAAAACCACCCCTGAAGCTGCCGCTCATGCGCAAAAGGTTGTCGATAGTGCCCTCAAGCTCCGCAAGATCATTGAGGACCTAACGAACTTGCGCTATCTCCAGTCCAACGAAACGGACCTGGACTTCACGGAGATGCCGCTGGCGCAACTGCTGAAGGATGTGCGCTTCGATGTGATTACCCTACTGGAAACCAAAGGCCAACGCCTCCAGATTGTCCCCGTGGATGAAAGTGTGACCGTGCGTGTGGACCGTGCGAAAATTGCAATGGCGATCACAAATATACTGGTTAATGCGATTGCCCTCACACCAGAAAAGGATCGCATCCTATTGGAGTGTGAACCGCGTGAGGGCGAAGTCTGGGTTCGCATCACAGACAACGGGATCGGGATTGAGGAAAAAGACCTCGAACGCATCTTTGACGAGTTCTATCAGGTCGAAAACCATATGACACGCCATCACGAGGGCCTAGGGATTGGCCTGAGCATCACCAGGGGGATTGTCAGCGCACATAAGGGGCGTGTGTGGGCGGAGAGTGAGGGCGAGGGCAAGGGCGCAACCTTCACGCTGACTTTGCCCTTGGTCAACGCATAACAGATGGTGCAGGGTGGTACCATCTGGCGGGTTGTCGTCCGGCTGTGGGGAACGTGTGCCGTGATATTGGTTATGGCGCAGGTCCTAGGGCGTGCCCTGCCCCCAGGTGATTTCATCGCGTTTCAGCGTTTGCTGGGGAATCGTGCGGAAATTCATCTGTTGGACACAAACACGCACATCAACCAGCGCATTATGGGGGCAGAGGTGTACGTTGATCTCATTTGGGTTTCCGACGGGCAAACCCTCATCTCCCAGACCAAAACCGGGGATTTGTACCAGTACACAGCGCAACACACCATACACCCCGCCGACCTACCCATTTCACAAGCGATGTCCGGCTTGGCATGGTCCCCAGACGGGTGCTGTATCGCCTATTCCACCCAAAACGCACGCGGCGACGGCTACGAGATACAGGTGTTGCACCTGGAAACCGGGAGCCGATGGGGGATTGTGGATAGTGTTGTCCTCTCGCAGACGCGGCCTAGTTGGTCCCCGGACAGCAAGAAAATCGCCTTCATGGGGTACCTCATCAACAGCGGGCGCTCCCCTCGTATCTACACGGTTGATGTCCACACGGATGACCTCGCCCTGACCACACCGCCGCGCCGTGTCCCAGCGGTCATCACAGACGGTTTTGAGGGTTACGCGAACCCGGTGTGGTCGCCGGATGGGACGTACATTTACTTCTCACGCGGGATGAACGGCGAACTGACACGCGTTGAGGTGGATGGCAGGATCAAGACAGGGGATGCTTTTGAGCGGGTTGGTGATGTGTACACTCACGATCCCGTGAGTTTCTCCCCAGACGGCACGCGCATGATTTACAGTTCCACAGTCGGGACACGGCAATTCCAGCAATTTTGGCTGTTCATCGCAGACCCAGATGGGCAGCAAGTACAACGGATGACCTATACGCGGCACTTCACACAAGATATAAATCCAGCGTGGCGGCCATGAGTTATCTACACCTATTTCAGTCATTCACGATTTCAGAAAAACCTCACCCCCAACGCCAAACCGACGATGACCTGATCGTGTTCTCGCGGTGCGTTGCTGTGCAGAGCGACCTCTACGCGCT
>CAYWZS010000009.1:0-6292 GCA_964462905.1 uncultured Anaerolineaceae bacterium | reverse complement strand
CCCTACAGCCCCGGCCAGCCCGTGTGGGGACCAGGCGGGGAAGCGGTGGATGGTGAGCGTACCCATTGCCCCCACGGGGCGGCCTGCATCCTGAGTGGACGGTTTACAATCTGGCGAACAACCGTGACACAAGCCTGTCCGTGATGTACAGTTCTTATCGCGTCGGGTTGACGTGTTCTGTTCGCAGGCCGAGGTAACACAATTGTGGTTGGATTTTTACGGGGAATGCTGGCGCTCATCGTGTTTTGGAGTATGGCCGTGGTTTTCTCCGCGAGTGTGGGGGCGTGGGGCGATGGCCGCACCCTGGCCTTTGATAGCAATCGCGGGGGCGACTATGATGTCTACCTGCTAGACCTCACAACCCGCGTGCAGATCAATATGACGCGCCACCCCGCCCAAGACCGCAACCCGGCGTGGTCCGCTGATGGTCGCTACCTCGCGTTCGAGTCTGTGCAGCGGGGCAACGGCAACGGCATTTTTGTGCTTGACCTACAAAACCTGGGCAACGAACCCCGCCGCGTCACGCCGGAGTTTATCCGCGCTGCCCAGCCGGACTGGTCCCCACGCGGCAACTACATCGCGTTTAGCGGCACCCTCACGGGGATGTTCAACAACGAGATTTTTCTCGTGAACCTCTACGACGGATTGGTCATCCGTGTGACGAACAGCCCCGACGCCTTCGACTACAACCCACGCTGGTCCCCGGACGGCACCCACATCGTCTACGGCATTTACGATGCGTCGGTGGTTGCGCCGTCGTCGGTGTTTGTGGTGCGCTTTCAAGAGATGGCGCTGCAACTGGCGCAGGAACGCCCCCAGTTTCAGCCGATAAAGGTTTCTGACATGGAGAGTGCCGCTGACCCCGGTTGGACCTCAGACGGCGATGTGTACTTCCGCTATGAGCTGGCCCCGTTCACGCTCTACCGCACCGCACCAGAAGCGGATTCCCCAGATGAGCCGCTTTTCGAGGAGCGGCTTGTGATGGAGAAACCGGACTTATCCGCTGATGGGGAGTGGATCGCGTTTGGCTACGCGCCCAACGAGCGCGACCTGTGGCGCGAGCTAACGGTGGCCCGTGTGGACGGCTCCGCGATGTTCTCGGTTACGGAGGGGGCGCAGCTTGGTAACTACTGGGACAGCGCCCCAGCCTGGCGACCGCGCTAACACTACACCGCTACGATACCATCTCATCGGTGAGGTGTGGGATACGGTTGACGTAGCGGAGTGCTGTGTGGCCGTCTTCAGATAGATCCAGGCGGGTGATTGAGGTGTTGTAGAAATAGGCAACAAACCCCTCTGTGGCCTCTGCGTCTACGTTAAGCGCCCCCAGCAACGCCTGTAACAGCAAATTCAGGAACCCCGCATGGGCGACCAGCAATACCCGCTCGTCCTCCCAGTCTTCCGCCAAGCGTGCTCGTAGTGTCGCCGCGACGGTGAGCGCCCGTTCGTGGGCAGCGTGGCGGGTTTCGCGGTCGCCACGCCCCCCCCGGAAATGATACAACCCGCCAATCTCGCACAGCGTCGGCCACACCATGACGGGAATCGCCAGCGTATCCGCTAGCGGTTGCGCGGTTTGCAGGGCGCGTTGCATGGGGCTGGTTACAACCCGGTCCACACGATAGCGTAGCCCGTCGAACACGCCGTAGCGCCACGCCAACATATCGCTGAGTTGGTCCGGCTCTGGCGCGGTTGCGAGATAGCTCGCCAGCGCGACCGCCTGCCGTTGGCCGAGGGCCGTCAGCGCGGGGTCTGGGTCGCGCTCGGTGCGAATGTCGATCTTGGCGTTGTTGGCGGACTGCGCGTGACGGATGAGATAGAGGATCATGGCATTTCGGAAAAAGTAGTTAGCAATGAGCGATGCGTGTATGGTACAGCGACGAAATAGCGTGGACGCCTGTTTTTCCCTAGCCTAAAATCCCTCTCCACCAGGGAGAGGGACGTGTGCTTCCCCTGCACTTAAAACGATACCATGTCCACCGGTAGATGGTCGATGCGGCCCATTGAGCGCATGATCGGGTAGGCGTTGGGGCCGAAGTCCAAGCGGGTGATTGATGTGTTGTACGGATAGATGAAGCTGACCGCCTGCGGGTGATCTTCAATATCCGCCACCAACAACAGCTTCAACAGGAAATTGGTGAAGTCCGCGTGGCTCACCACGGCGATCCACTTGCCGCGCCAGTCGCCCTGGGCCTGTTCCCGTAGGAAGGCCGCGAAGCGATGGGCACGGGCGAAATAGGCCTCATCAGACTCAAAACCCTGTTCCGGCGTCCACCATCCCGCATCCGTGACGGCGCTCGGCAGTTGCACGCCGGGAACCAACGCTTGCATCTCGGCACGTGTCAGGCCCGCTTTGCCGACATACTGTGAACGTCCGCTGGCGTCCGTCACGAGCTGGTAGGCCCCTCCATACTCGAACACATCCAGCAGCACTGTCACAGGGAGCTTGAGCGCCGCCGAGATAGGTTTGGCCGTCTGGAGCGAACGGCGCATTGGGGAACTATAGAGTTGGTCCACCCGGTAGATCGGTAGCGCAGGATTGGCGTCCAGTTGGGCTTGTTGGGCGCTGTCCTGTTGCGCTGCATAGAGCGCGTCCGCGAGGTGTTGCGCCTGTTGGCGGCCCAGGTCGGTAAGTGGGGCGTCCGGCTGATGTTCGTAGGTTGGGTCATTTTCCCCGGCGTTGTTGACAGATTGCGCGTGTCGAATCCAGAGCAGGTGCATGGGCAGTGAGCATCCTTTGGTTGGTTAGGCGTTTTCGCAGTGCAAACCATAGCCCACAACTGGGACGCTGGCAATAGGTTTGACCGCACCCGGAAACCCGTTGTGGCGATGCCTCACGGTATATCGCCCTCTAACGCCTCCACTAATACCCCGGTATGGTCCGCATAGACTGTCGTCAGGCGGCCCCACTCGTCTAGGGCCAGGGTTTCGGCGCGGCGGGTGGGGTCAATTGCGGCCTCTTCGAGCAGCGCCCGTGCGATCTTCGACTTCACCTGTAGCCCACCGCTAACGGCGTTCTTCAACTGTTTGCGCTTCTGCGAGAAACCGGCCTTCACCACCTGGAAAAACAGCTTCTCCGACGGCACACTGACCAGCGGCTCCGGGTAGATGTCGATGCGTAGTACGGCGCTGTCTACGTCCGGGCGCGGCCAGAACACGCCGTTGCTCAGGCGGGTGACAAGGTGTGGCTGCCCGTAGAACTGCACGCTCACGGCCAAAACGGTCATATCCCCCGGCACAGCACAGATGCGCTCTGCCAGTTCGTACTGCGTCGTCATCACAATTCGTGTGGGGCGCGGCATCGTGTGCTGTAGGATATGTTTGAGGATGGCGCTGGAGATGTAGTAGGGGACATTGGCGACCACCATATAAGGCCGTCCGTTCAGAACAGTGTTGATGTTCGTGTCCAGAATATCGCCGTAGATGACACGCACATTCTCCAGCTCGGCCAGCTCGCGTTCCAGCACCGGTTGTAGGCGACGGTCCACCTCTACCGCCACGACTTCTGCTTCGGGGTGTGTTTCTGCCAACATTCGGGTGAGTGCCCCCGTCCCCGGCCCAATTTCCAGAATCACGTCCCCGGCCTGGACGTTGGCGGTATCCACAATTTTACGCAAGGTATTGGGGTCGTGTAGGAAGTTCTGCCCCAGCGACTTGCGCGGGTCGATGCGGTAGCGGTCCATTAACATCTTAGGGTTGGTGGTCATGGGTGGCCCTCTCTGTAGCTTGCTGGTGGGGGGGATGTGGAGATGTATTCCCCGTTGTGCAAGTTTAACCGACGGGCTAGGCCACGAGAAGACATAGGGAGATGTGTGTTTTAAGAGCGCCACACCCCAGACACATGCTGATTATGTGCTGCACGTCCCCCGGATTGTTGTACAATGACGGCGAGGCTTTTTTTAGGCGACAGCGAAACGGGGGACGGTGAGACGGATGAGTGACCAAGAGGTAGGACAGGACAGCTTACGCGCCCTTGGGCGTAGTGAGTTCGACAAGGCACATTTTCAGGCGTTCTGGGAGGAGATTGGCGCGGTAATTAGCAATCGCTCGGTGGGCCTACTCAACTTCGACGAGATCAAGGCCAAGCTCCACCTGCGCGACCAAACCTACCGGGGACTACAGGAGATTGCGATAGAACGTATCGTGGGGAGCGTGGGCCGTAACCGGGAGTTTACCAAGCGGTTTTTGCCCAAAAACCCGGAAACCGCAAGCCGTTGGAGCAACGTCTACGCCGTCATGAACGGCCTGACGGGGGTGCCGCCGATTGACGTGTTCCAGGTTGATGACGTGTACTTCGTGCGGGATGGCAACCATCGGGTGTCCATCGCCCGGCAGATGGGCCTCAAGACGATTGAGGCTTACGTCACGGAGATGCACACACCGATTGACCTAGAACCCAATATGACAAAAAAGGAGCTGGCCGCCGCCGAAGCGTATGCCACTTTCCTAAAAATGACGCGATTGGACTATGCCCGCCCGAACCAGGAGCAGATCACGCTGACGCACCCCCATCACTACCAGAGCCTCCACGAACACATTCAGATTGTTCAGCAGATGATGGAGGTGCGCCGGGAGGGGGAGGCCGTCCCGATTGAGCAGGCGGCGGTGCAGTGGTACGACACCGTTTATGCGCCGTGCATCGCGTTGATTCGCAAGTACGACGTGTTAGAACAGTTCCCGCGTAAGACCGAGGGCGACCTGTACATCTGGGTGATCGACCATTTTCTGTACCTGTGGGAAACCTACGGCTCCGACGCGCGCCCGCTCACGTTGAGTACGGCCCTGGTGGATATGTTCGCCGCGCACAAAATCCCGGTGCCGAAGCGCCTGCTCAAAGAGGATGATGATCCATTGGTGTGACGACCTGGCCGGGTAGCAACAACAGACCACCCCACCGGGTAGTCCCGGTGGGGTGGTCTGTCAACAGGTGATGGGTGCGCGTCGAAGCGTGCTTACTTCACCTCAACCTTTGCGCCAGCCTCTTCTAGCTTGGCCTTGGCGTCCTCGGCGATGTCCTTGCCGACAGCTTCCATGATGGTGTTGGGGGCACCCTCGACGACTTCCTTGGCTTCCTTGAGGCCCAGTTCCGTCAGCGCACGCACAGCCTTGATAACGTTGATCTTCTTCGGGCCAACGTCCGTCAGGACCACGTCGAACTCGGTCTTTTCTTCTTCTTCCTCAACAACAGCGGCCCCCGCGCCACCAGCCATCGGCATCCCGCCGCCCATCATCATCATGCCACCGCCAGAAGCGGCCTCTACGCCCAGCATGTCCTCCAGCTTGGTCTTGAGTTCGGAGGCCTCAAGCAGGGTCAAACCGGCGATCTCTTCTGCAAGCTTTTCGATGTCTGCCATTGTTCTGTTCCTTTGTTGACTCGTGTGTAGTTTTGGTGATTGTGTGTTGCGGGGCGGCTAGGCAGCGTCTGCTGCGCCGTCGCCCTTCAGGTTCTGCTCGATGTGTGCGTTTAGCACGTTGAGCAGTTGCGAAACCGCAGGCTGCAATACGTTGACAACCTGGGCATCAGCGGCGTAAACCGTATTCACAAGCTGCTGTGCGGGCTGGCCGAGGATTCCCAGAATCTGAGATTGGACCTCTGGCAGCGTCGGCATCTCGGAAATCGCCTTGATGTCGTCGGCGGCGAAGATGCTTGTCCCGCCCATGACACCGCCCTTGAGCGTGAACTTGGCCTCAAAGTTCTTGGCGAACTCTAGGATGGCCTTGGACATGCCTGGGAGGTTGCTCCTGGCAAAAGCCACGCCGACCTGCCCCTTGAGCAGTTCCTCTGGGACGGCCCATTCGGACTGTTCCATTGCGATTTTGAACAACGTGTTCTTGGTAATCATGAACATGCCGTCTTCCTCGCTCAGCTTGTGACGAAGCTGTTCAGTTTCCGCGACCGACAACGCCTTGATCTCAGCGACGATAATGCCGCTGGCCTCGCTCAACACGCCGTTGTAGCGGGTGACGAGTTCTTCTTTCTTGGCGCGGGAGATAGCCATATGCTTCGTCTCCTTTCATGCGAACAAAAAAAGCGGCTTGCATACTGTAGCAAGACCGCGTTGGGTGGCACACGAAACCGCATACACGCGCAGGGCGTGGCGGGTAAATTGCATCGTGACCTCGGCAGGAGATTAAGCGTAAGACGCGCCTGCTGTCTGCGGCCTTCTTTGTTGTAACAAGCACCAAAAATTATACGGGTTGCGCCGGAAGTCGGTCAAGGGGCAGCCCATATGAGCGCACAATGAAAAAATACCGTGCAACTATACCCTATCGTCACTTGGCGGGTTATCACTAG
>CAYWZS010000008.1:43532-69864 GCA_964462905.1 uncultured Anaerolineaceae bacterium | reverse complement strand
GTTGGGGGCGGGTACGGGGGCGGTTAGCACGCTGGACCCGGCGTTCTGGCACTTCAAGCGGTATCAGATGCCGTTTATGGCGTTGTTGTTTCCGTTGGCGGCTTGGGGGTTGGCCGTGTTGCCGATGCGGGTGCGGGGTGGGGTATTGGCGCTGTGGGGTGTGAGCGCACTTGTGAGTGGTGCGTTTTTCTTCCAGCCTGCGTATCAGTTGAATGTGGGGTATCTGCGTGAGCAGCAAATCCCGATGGCGCGGTGGTTGCAAGAAAACACGCCGGAGGAGGCGGTGATCGCGGTGCATGATGTGGGGTTGATGCGGTATCTGGGAAAGCGCACGACAGTTGATATGGTGGGGCTGACGACGGCGGGTGCGGCGGAAAGCTGGCGGAATGGGCCGGGGGCGTTGGCGGAGTTTTTGAGCGAGCATGATCCACGTCCGGGTTATGTGGCGAGCTATACGGACGCGCTGGGACTGAGTTACCTGGCGGACACGGGTTTGTATGGGGAGTTGTTGGCGGCGTTCCCAGCCGAACCGAGTGACCGTTATAACGTGGCGCTGGCGGGGGCGTATCAGGGGGTGTGGCGGGTGGATTGGTCGTATGTTGAAGCGGGAGAAACTGGGTTTGACTACTACGCCGATTATGTGAGTGGGGCGGCGTTGGTCGATGTGGTGGACGTGGGTAGCTTGGTGAGTGAGGCGGCGCACGGGTACAGGTGGCGCAATGACGAGCAGTCGCCGGGTTTTCCGACGGAGGTTTACGAGTTTGCGTATCCTGATGGGCGGGTGGTGATGGACGGAGGGCGGCTCATCAACGGTGAGGAACGGTTTGTTGTGAACTTGGAGCCGGGGCGGGATGCTGTGTTGGTGACGCGGTTACATTCACGCGATGCGGGGACGTTTCAGGTGATGGCGGGTGACGCGGTTGTGGGAACGCGCACGCTCCCAGCAATCCCGGGGCAGTGGGTTGATGTGGCGACGTTCATTGATGGGGAACAGATTGTGGATGTGGCGACAGTGATTACGGTTCTCCTAAACACGCCAGGGGGACGCTACATGCCGTATCAGCATTGGGTGTATCAGGGGGACTTTCCGGCGGCGGTGGCTCTTACCGATGGGGCGTTGGCGGTCTTTGAAGGGTTTGCATTGGACGGGGTGAGTGTTACACAGGATGCTGAGGCGTTGTCGGTGACAATGGAGTGGTTGAAGGATGCGACACAACAGGCGGGTGATTATCGGGTGTTTGTTCATGTTTATGACGATTTGGATGCGCCGCCTGTTGTGCAGGCGGACCGTTACCCGATTAACCGGGCGACCCCGCCTGGGAGTTGGTTGCCGGGTGAATTAAGCGACACACTTGTGGTAAACTCGGCAGAATTAGCACCTGGCATATACGGGGTGGCGGTTGGCCTGTACGACCCGAACACAGGTCAACGGTTGGTTCCGGGCAGTGGTACGGGAACGGTCACGGATGACGGGCGCATTTTGGTAGGCGAGATCGAGGTTGGGTAGCTATGATGGACGATCACCGCGAGGTATATGAGGCATTGGCGCAGGCACAGCGGGATGGCGTGTCGGTGGTGCTGGCGACGGTCATCGAAACCGAGGGGTCTATGCCACGTCATGCAGGGAGCAAGATGGTGGTGTATGAGGACGGGACATTGGTGGGGACCGTTGGCGGGGGCGCGATGGAGTCTTTGGTGGTGAAGGAGGCGCTGGCAGCGTTAGGTGATGGGCAATCGCGGACGCGGACCTACAGCCTTAACAACATCGAGGATGGTGATCCGGGTATTTGTGGTGGTACGGCGCGTATCTTCATTGAGGCGGTGGGGTCGTCGCCAATGTTGGTTGTGGTTGGTGGGGGGCATGTGGGCAAGGCGCTGGCGGAACTGGGCAAGTGGAGTGGATACCGGGTGGTGATCTCTGATGACCGGGCGGAATATTGCAATCCTGAGTATTTGCCGGGGATGGACGGCTACGCGGTGTGTAAGCCGGGTGAAATCCTGCAACACGTTAAGATGACGCGGCAGACGTATGTTGCGGCGGTGACGCGGGGGTTACCGATAGACGTTCATCTGATTCCGGCGTTGCTGGACACGGCTGTACCGTATATTGGGTTGATTGGCAGTCGGCGGCGGTGGGCGCTCACGGCCAAGGCGTTGCGTGAGGATCACGGGTTGACGGCTGAACAACTCAGCCGGGTACGCTCACCGATTGGGCTAGAACTCCAGGCGGAGACACCGAAGGAAATCGCGGTGAGTATTTTGGCGGAGATCATCATGTTGCGGCGGGGTGGGACGGGTGAGCCGATGCGGTGGATGGGGAAGGTGGCGGAGGCGGAGGGGGAGGGGTAGAGCTTTGTGGCCTGTGAAAGCGGACGCCAAGAGCAGCGTCCCTGCGGGTTACGACAAGTTCAGGTGGTGGCGTTGGATTTTGAACGTGAAAATTAGCAGGCGTTTGTGTGAAGATCCTTTTTGTCAGTGACACGATGATGCCGCAGATGGAGAGTGCGGTGAATTTGCGGCGGCGTTATGCGGATGTCGAACTTGTGGTGAGTTGCGGCGATATGCCCCGTGTTTACCTGGAATTTATCACGTCGATTTTGAATGTGCCGTTGTTTTATGTGCGGGGGAACCATGACGAGCGGTATGAATGGGAACCGCCGGGGGGGGATGACCTGCACCAGAAGCTCGTTCACTATAATGGCCTGACGTTTTATGGGTTGGAGGGGAGCATTCGTTATAACAAGTCGCCTATTCAGTACACTGAGGGGCAGATGCGGCGAATGGTGAACCAGGCGTTTGCGGTGATGCAGTACAACAATGTACGGCGGGGCGGGTTGGATGTGTTTGTGACGCACTCGCCGGTGTGGGGGATTCATGATGCGGAGGACCCGCCTCACCGAGGATTTAAGGCGTTGCTGCGTTTTCTGGACTGGTACCAACCGCGCTATATGGTTCACGGGCATGTGCATACGTGGGATCGGCGGAAGACGGTTGAGACGCAGTACAATGAGACGTTGATTTTGAACATTAACCCCGTCACACTGATGGACGTTGAGCCACGCGGGGATACCCCATAGTTTGTTGAAATTTCAGGAGTGAGAGCGATTATGTGGAGCCAATACTACAACGTGCGTGATGTGGACGAGGCGCTGGACCTGTTGGCCGAATATGGGCCGAGGGCGCGGGTGATCGCAGGTGGTACGGACATGATGATTGAGTTGGAGCGCGGGGCACGCCCAGACGTGGAGGTGTTGATCGACATCACGCGGGTGCCGGGGCTAGATGCGATTACGGTGGTGGGCGATACGGTTACGCTGGGGCCGTTGGTCACGCATAATCATGTGGTGGGGGACAAGCGCATGACGGCGGATGCGTTGCCGTTGGTACAGGCTTGTTGGGAGGTGGGCGCACCGCAGATACGTAACCGGGCGACGATTGCGGGGAACCTGATTACGGCGTCCCCGGCGAACGACACGATCACGCCGTTGATGGCGTTGGGAGCGACGGTCACGCTGGCGAGCAAGCGTGGGACGCGGACGCTCTCGTTAGCGGATTTTTACACGGGTTTGCGGCAGACGGCGTTGGTTGATGATGAAATGATGACAGCGATACAGTTCCCACGGCTGACGGTGACGCGCAAGGGTGCGTTTTACAAGTTGGGGTTGCGGCGGGCGCAGGCGATTAGCGTGGTGAACGCGGCGGTTGTGCTGGACACTGACGGTGAGACGATTCGTGAGGCGGTGGTTACGCTGGGGAGTGTGGCGGCGACGATTATCCGGGTGCCGGACGCGGAGGTGGTGTTGGCTGGGCAATCGTTGACGCCGGAGACGATCAAGGCGGCGGCGAACGCGGCGGCGGCCACGCCGACACCGATTGATGATGTGCGGGGTACGGCGGAATACCGGACGGAGATGGTGCGGGTGTTGGTGGCGCGGGTGTTGGGGCGGTTGGCGGCGGGTGATGATGCGGTCACTTGGGGCGAAAACCCGGCGATGCTATGGGGCGAACATGAGGCCCGTGTGCAGGATTCGCTGCCTGAGCGTTACCACCACGGACATGACACGGCGATTGAGACGACAGTGAACGGGCGTTCGTTGCGTGTGGAGACAGGACAGGATGTGTCATTGTTGGACTTCTTGCGGGACCACGCGGAATTGCGTGGCTCTAAGCAGGGGTGCGCTGAGGGTGAGTGTGGGGCGTGTACGGTGTTCTTGGATGGGGCGGCGGTGATGGGTTGCATGGTTCCGGCACCCCGGGCACATGGCGCGGAGATTGTGACGGTGGAGGGGTTGCGGCAGAACGGGGATTTGCATCCGTTGCAGCAGGCGTTTGTGGAGCAGGGCGCGGTGCAGTGTGGGTTTTGCACGCCGGGGTTTGTGATGGCGGGGGCGAAATTGCTTGAGGAACACCCGAACCCGACAAAAGAGCAAATTGAGCAGAGCATTAGCGGGAATTTGTGCCGCTGTACGGGGTACTACAAGATCGTGGAGGCTTTTCGGCAGGCGAAGTCTGTGAAAGAATAGACGTAGGGATGAATTATCCCGTAAACTATGGGGGAGGGTGGTGTTATTCGTAGGTAGAAGGAGTTGAACCGATGTCAGAGATGGCGAATGTTCGGACGAAAACGCGGTCCCCATTGGCAAAGTTCTTCCCGATCATTGGGGCTTTGCTGGCAATTAGCATGGCGGTGTTGGCCTTTAGGTCATCGGACTATGTGGATGGGTTGGCGGAGGACCGGGCCGGGGCGCGGTATCCGCCGCCGGTGTTGCAGGGGGAATTTGAGGCGGGGCCATTGGGCGAGGTGACGTTCGCGCAGCTTGCGATCACAGTGGCGTTGTGGCTGGTGTACATGGTGGCGGCGTGGATGTTGGTGGCGATGCTGGCAAAGATCACAGAGCCGAACAAGAAGGCCAAGAAGCAGCTCAAGATCACGGATAAGGGCTTGAAGTCCGAGCGCAAGGGGATTGACGCGGAGAAGGCCCGGCGCAAGAAGAAGCGTAAGAAGTTGCAGAGGAAAGCGTTTCAGGAGAGCAAGGAAAAGGGCCAAAACCTGTTTTAGGTGCTATGCGGGGAGACACTGAAGTGTACTCCCTCGTTTTATGAAAGGATGATGGGTAAAACGATGGAGCGAACCGTTCCGAAAACAGGTGGTGAGAATATCGAGTTGTATATGCGGACGTACTATTCGTTGTTGCGCTCGACTGATGCGATTAAGATTGAGACATTGGTTGAGACACACCGCACGACGGATTCGTTGTTGCATGTGTATGCGCATGGTGATACGCCGGATATGGGGGCCTTCTTGTATAGCTCGTTGCGGTTGCCGTATTGCATGATGGATGTCACGGAGTTGTTGCTGGGGCAGACGCAGAAGGGTTTTGCAGAGGCGGGATTTACGGATGTGGAGGCGTGGGAGCGTGTGAGCGCCCCGGCGCGGCGGCGGCGAATGCACTTCGATGGCGAGCACACGTTGGCGGCGTATATTGCGAGCCGTAGCGATATTGATGATATGGTGCCGATTGTGACGGCCTATCAGATTGAGTGGAACAAGATGCACCGGTTGTTGCAGGGGGAGGTGGCGCGGTTGTTCCTGGCGCAGCATGGGGAGCGTACATCGGCGCTGACGGCGAGTGAGGTCGAGTTGTTGGCTGGGGTGTTGCGGGTGGAGGCGGATGATCTCAACCGGGTGGCGCGGGCTTGGGGTGGGCGCTTTGTGTCGATGTTGGTCAAGATCGCGTCGGGTAAGAAGGCGATGGCGTTGCGGTTGGTGAGTGGGTCACAGGTGGATTATCGGCGGGCGACGGCATTATGGTGGCGGGGTATCGAACGGCGGGTGGCGGATCGGCTGGATTTGGAGCGGCGTCCGGTGTATTTTGTGAGCAGCAACACACACGCGCTCCCCAATATGTTGACGGGGTTTGCGCTACGCCATGAGGCGGAACTCATTCGCTATATTCGTGAGGCGGGGCATGAGTTGTTGCTGGCGGAATATGATGAGATTGTGAACCGTGACACGGACAAGAACCTGAATAACTTCCTGTACTACGTGTTGAAGAAGTATCTGGCGGACACTGGGGTGGAGGTGCGCGAACAGCAGGTGGCGGACGAGATTGCGAGTGGTATTTACCGGGTGCCGAGCGAGTACGGTTTCGACGTGGAAGCCCAGGTGATTGAACTGCGGAAGCTGCGCTCGGCCTGGATGGATGATCGGCTGTGTAAGGTGGCGGACGCGGCGTTAATGGCGCAGAGTGACGCGTTGATCGTCAATATTGACTATCCGCTGGGGTTGGCGGCCTACGAGATTTTGAACCGAGTGAGCGAGAATGTGCGGTTGTTGGGCGTGTACGTGATGGGCAAGGCGGCGACGCTCAATGGGCGGCAGAATGACGTGATGATTCCGAATGTGATTCACGATGAGCACTCGCAGAACACGTATCTGTTCAATGCGTGTTTCACGGCGGCGGATGTTGCGCCGTATATGACGTTTGGGAGTGTGCTGGACAATCAGAAGGCGATTAGTGTGCCGGGGACGTTTTTGCAAAATTCGACGTATATGGATGTGTTTTACCGGGAGGGGTTCACGGACATTGAGATGGAGGGCGGCCCGTATCTGTCTTCGGTGTACGAGTCGTTTCGTCCAAAGCGGCATCCATTTAACGAGATAGTGAACCTGTATGGGGTATCGTTTGACGTGGGGTTCTTGCACTATGCGTCGGACACGCCGTTGAGCAAGGGGGAGAATTTGGGGAGCAATTTGAGCTATGCGGGGGTTGACCCAACGTATGCGACGGCGGTGGCGATTATGCGACGGGTGTTGAAGCAAGAGGCGGCGCGGTTGCGGGGGAGGGGAGACTTCTTCGCGAAATCTACGCGTGTTGAAGGGGACAGCGAGAAGGCTGTCCCTACGAATCTCTCGTGAATGGTGGCGTTTGCGCTATAATTGTTGGGATTAGTGTGAGATAGCAGGGTTTTTGCGATGCCAAAGGATAAGACGTTTGCCATCGGGCAGAGCATCCACCGGGTTGACGCGGTGGGCAAGGTGACGGGTGAGACGCCCTATCCCGATGACATCAACATGGACGGCCAACTGTGGCTGAAGATCAAGTGGAGTGACCGTGCTCATGCGCGGGTGACGCATATTGACACGAGCAAGGCGCTGGCGTTGGACGGCGTGGTGGCGGTGTTCACGGCGGCGGATATTCCTGTGAACGAGTACGGGCTGGTGATTAAGGACCAGCCGGTGCTGTGTGGGCCGGGGACGACAGTGCCGGGTGGGGATGTTGTGCGCTGTTACATGGATAATGTGGCGGTGGTTGTGGCGGTGACTGAGGCGTTGGCGGCGAAGGCTGTCGAACTGGTTGAGGTCACGTATGAGGATTTGCCGACGACGTTTGATCCCGAAGATGCGATGATGGACGGTGCGCCACAGCTTCACGCGGATAACCCGAATAACATCCTGTGCCATTATGTGATCCGGCATGGGGGGGATGTTGAGGCGGCCTTCGCACGGGCGGACGTGATTGTGGAGGGCGAATACAGCACGGGCTACCAGGAGCACGCGTATTTGCAGCCGGAGGCGGGGTTGGGCTACATTGACGAGGAAGGGCGCGTTACGGTGTTGGTCGCGGGGCAGTGGACGCACGAGGACCAGGAGCAGATTTGCCACGCGTTGGACCTGCCGCCGGAGCAGGTGCGGGTGATTTATCCCGCGATTGGCGGGGCGTTTGGTGGGCGTGAGGATATGTCGATTCAGATTGTGTTGGCGTTGGCGGCGTGGAAACTGGGGCGTCCGGTGAAAACGCTGTGGACGCGTGAGGAGTCGATCCGGTATCACCACAAGCGGCACCCGATTAAGGTGTGGGCGCGGTGGGGGGCGACGAAGGACGGGAAGGTGATCGTGGTGGAAGGGCGTGTTGTGGGGGATGCGGGGGCGTACAACTACACGACGAATAAGGTAATGGGGAACGCGAATTTGACGGTGACGGGGCCGTATGAGATTCCGAACATCAAACTGGACACGTATGGGGTGTATACGAACAACATGCCGACGGGGGCCTTCCGGGGGTTTGGTGCGCCACAGGCGGCATTGGCGGCAGAGGGCCAGATGAACAAGCTGGCGGACGCGCTGGGTATGGACCCGTTGGAAATTCGGGTACGGAATAGCTTCCAGGAGGGGAGTATTGCGAGTGTGGGGACGCCGCTCCCGGCGGGGGTGAGTATGCCGCAGGTGCTAGTGGAGACGGGCAAGCAGAGCGGCTACTGGGAAGTGCCGAATGGGATGGGCACATGGCGGATGAGGCCTGTCTCGCAGGAGGGGTTGCCGTCACATATCCGGCGGGGTGTGGGCATGGCAGCGGGTTACAAAAACGTCGGCTATAGCTTTGGTTTCCCGGAACATTCGTGGGCGGGGATTGAGATACGGGGGGGTGTGGAAATCGAAGAGGTCATTGTGCGTGTGGGCGGTGCGGATGTGGGGCAAGGTACGCACACGGTGGCGATGCAGATGGCGGCGGCGGCGGTGGGCGTGCCGTTTGAGCGGGTGAAGCTCATTGCGTCGGACACGGCAGAGACGGGCAGCAGCGGTAGCGCAAGTGCGTCTCGGTTGACGTTTATGAGCGGGAATGCGATTCGGGGTGCGGCGAAGGTTGCGCTAGAGAGGTGGGCCGAAGAGGATCGTCCGGCGGTTGGCGAGTTTATGTACCGGCCACCAAAGACAACGCCTTATGATCCTAAGACGGGGCGCAGTGAGCCGAATTTCGCCTATGGGTATGTGGCGCAGGTGGCCGAGGTTGAGGTGGACATTGAAACGGGGCAGATTCATGTGGTGCGGATTGTGAGCACGAACGACGTGGGGCGGGCGGTGAATCCGCAGCAGGTGGAGGGGCAGGTGGAGGGTGCGGTGGCGCAAGCGTTGGGCTACGCGATTATGGAGCATCTCATCAGCGAGGAGGGGCGGTTGAAGAACCCGTACTTGAGCACGTATCTGATCCCAACGGTGTTGGATATGCCGCTTGAGGTGAGATCGGTGATTCTGGAATACCCGGACCCGATTGGGCCGTGGGGGGCGCGGGGGATGGCAGAGATGCCGATGATCCCGTTGACGCCTGCGATTGCGGCGGCGGTGTACAACGCGACGGGGGTGTGGCTGCACGATCAACCGTTTACGCCGGACCGTGTGGTGAAGGCGTTCCGGCAGCAGGGCGTGGGGGTGATATAGCGCCGCGATGAAACTTCATCAGGCGTTGCGGGTGGTGCGGGGGGATGTGGTGGCGTTCATTGGCGCGGGCGGTAAAACGTCTGCGTTGGTGGCGCTGGGCCATGAACTTGCGGAGATGGGGTGGCGGGTCTTGGTGACGACGACCACGCACATTGACCGCGAGCAAATCCGACTTATGCCGAATGTGCTTCCGGTGTCGGCGTCGTCTGGAGAGATTTCGACGGCGCTGGCGGGGGGCGGGTTTGTGTTTTTACACGGCGAAATTGACGAGGAAATGGTGGCGGGTATTGCGCCGGACGAGGTGCGCTCGTTGTTGGACCGGGTGGACAGTGATGTGATGTTGGTGGAGGCGGATAAGGCGTTTGGGCGGTTGTTGAAGGCTCCGCGCACGGGGGAGCCTGCGATTCCGGCGGAGGTGTCGTTGGTGGTGCCGGTGGTGGGGTTGGGGGTATTGGGACAGCCGTTGGATGCGGTTCATGTTCACAACGCGGAGGCTATCAACGCGAAGTACGGTTTTGGCATGGGGACTCGGGTGAAATCGCCGTGGGTGGCGCAGGTGATGCGTGACCGTGACCTGTTGATGCGTGGTGTGCCGGATGATGCGCGGGTGGTTGGGCTGGTGAACGGGGTTCCGGCTGGGGGTTATCTGCTAGGGCGGGCGCGGTTGATCGCGCAGTTGGCGTTGCGGGTGCGGGATGATGTGCGCGGCCCGGAGTTGCGTGATTATCGGCGTTATGGTGGGGTGGCGTTGGGGTCGGTGCGCGGAACATCCCCGGTGCATGAGGTGCAGCGGTCGGTGGGGGCGGTGGTGCTGGCGGCGGGGATGGCAACTCGTATGGGGCAGATGAAAGTGTTGTTGCCGTGGGTGGAGGGGCGCACGATTATCGAGCATATTGTGCGGCAGTTGATGTTGGCACGGACTGACCCGGACAATATTGTGGTGGTGACGGGCAATGAGGCGGGGCGTGTGCGGGCGGCGCTACAAGGTGCGGGGGTGAGGGTTGTGCATAACCCCAACTACGCTACAGGGGATATGTTGTCCTCATTGCAGACGGGATTGGCGGCGATGCCGGGTTATGTGAGTGCGGCGTTGGTGGTGCTGGGGGACCAACCGCGTATTCAGCCAAAGACGGTGCAACTGGTGATGGGGGCTTATGCTGAGGGCAGAGGGGATATTGTTGCGCCGAGCTTTGAGATGCGGCGCGGGCATCCATTGTTGTTGGATCGTCGTTACTGGCGGGAGATGCTTGAGCTTCCGGTGGAGGGGATGCCGAGGCAGGTGATTAATCGTCATCAGGGTGAGATTGCATATGTGGTGGTGGATACCGACAGCGTGTTGAAGGATGTAGACACGCCGGAGGCGTATCGTGAGGAGCGGCGGAAGGCGGGGTTGGAATGAAGGGAATAGGAGGAAGCAATAAGGGACGAGCGATGAGGGACGAGTAACGCTTGTGTGGTGGGGCGTTTGTTTGTAAGGTGGATGCCGAGTGTGGCGTCTCGACTGCATGAGAAGTCGTTAGTTTTTAGCTATTTGTTTGTTATGTGTGAACTAAGGTTATGAGCTAACAGTTGCTTTCGCGGTGCAGGCAAATTGGCTAAATTTTTCGATCATTCACATGCGTATGTGGAAACTAGGTCTATTGTTTGTATTGGTGGAGTAACGTATGAAGGCGTTGGAGAATATTGGGTGTGTGTCCCCGATTGCGATTGTCTTGTATGGGGTGGCTGGTGCGCTGTTGCTATTTCAGTATAGCGGTAAGGTGGTGAACTATGTGGCGACTACTGGCTGGCAAACGACGTCGGGCGAGGTTGTTCGTAGTGGCGTGGTGGATGCTTGGGACACGACGGGGGATCGATTTGTGCCTGAGGTGGAGTACACCTATACGGTGGACGGGGAGACGTTGACGGGTGGGCAGATTGACCTGCGGGGTGATGTGTTTTACGGGAATGAGGATGCGGCGGCGTTACAGGTTGAGCCGTACCCGGCGGGGACGGTGGTGACGGTGCAGTTTAACCCGGCGGACCCGGCTCAGTCTGTATTGACGCGGGAGGTTATCCCGGCGGTGTGGTGGTTTACGGGGGTTGGGCTGGGATTGTTGACGTTGAGTGTTGGCCTGGGGATCGTTTATGTCGGTAAACGAAACACCCAGGCCGCTGAGGTTACGGCTTAACGATTTAGCGTGGGGGTGTTGGCGCGGCGGAGGGTTTCTGGGTGTTTGCTAAGGTTGCCGTGGGCGGTGACGCGTAACTCATCTGCGTGGGCCATTGGGGTAACGATAATCAGGACATCGTGGTTCTTGATTTGGTAGTCATTTGGTGGGGCATACTCGAACGTCCCGTTGGGATGGCGGACGCCGAGGACATGTGCCTGAAACAGGTGGTCCAAGTGTAGGTCCGCGATAGTTTTGCCAATCCAAACACAACTGTCTTCCATGTAAATCTCAGTCGTTTCAAGTCCTGATTCGGGGTTATAGAGGACGTGCTTGAAAAACTGGCTGACGAGGGGGCGGGTAGTCGAAAGTAGGACGAATTGGGCGGCAATGCTGAAGGGGTTGATGACGCGGTCGGCCCCGGCTTGTGTGATTTTGTGGATATGCTCGTCCGAGTTGGCGGTGGCGGTTATGAGTAGATGCGTGGACAGTGAGCGGGCGTTGATGACAGTGAGTACGGTGTCGGCCTCGTTGTTGAGGGAGATCATGGTGGCGAGGGCATGGTTGGCGCGGGCACGTATGAGGGTGTTTTCGTCGGTGGGGTCGCCGTGGATCACACGGAAGCCGCGTTCTAGCAGGTGGTCCGTCATTTTGTCGTCGTTGGAGACAATCACAAACGGTCGGGTGGGGTCTAGGAGGCGAGCGGCATGATGGGCGACGTTGTCGTTACCGCAGACGATAAAGTGCTTGGACATGCTGGCAATCGCCGCTTCTGCTTCATCGAGCGTGTAGGCGGTGTCTGCACGTTTTACTGGAGGGCGGAGGCGTGGTGCCTGCCAGGCAAGGGTACGCTTGCGCTTGCTCTTGGTGGTGCCTTGTGCGAGGTAGTTGAGGTGGGCAATCGAACTGGCGGGCGCGGCGATGATGAGTGATTCTTTGGCGGAGAGGGTGAAGCTGTTGCTGGGTGTGACGATGAAGGTTTCGCCGTCGGGTTGGTGGATGCCGAGAAGGTGGGCTTGATGTTGGCCCTTCAGGTTGAGGTCCGCGAGGCGCTTGCCAACCCACTGTGACTCTGCGGCGATGGTGATCTGCGTGGTTTGGATGTTCAGGGTTTCGTCGAAGAGGACGCCGTGGAAGAAGTCGTAGACGGTGGGGCGCAGGGTGACGTTGTTTAGGAATTGGCCGGAAAGTTCATGGGGTTGGATGACGTTGTTCGCGCCGACTTTGAGCGTTTTCTGCTCCAGTTCTTCGTCTATGGTGGCGGCGGTGATGTACAGGTTGCGATTGTGACTGCGGGCTGTTAGCACAGTGAGGAGGGCGTCAGTGTCGTTTGGGAGCATGACCATCATGGCGGCGGCGTCTGCCACGCCTGCTTTTGTCAGGATTTCGTCGTGGGTGGGGTTGCCCTCGATAACGAGAAATCCGCCGTTGCGCAGGGTTGCGGCGTAGGTGGTATCTGCGGTGACCACGACAACGACATCGAGGAGGGTGCCGACGCGGGAGAAGGGCCGCGTGAAGAGGAGGTAGAGGCTGCGGACGAAGGCGCGTGCCCTGGGGTAGTGACCGAGTTCATCGTCGCCGAAGATGCCGTCCAGGAATGTGTCTATGGGGGCGTAGATTGCCTCGTCGTTAAAGATGCGGCTCATGTGAACGCTTTGGAGGAGATAGGTAATGGTTTGATTGACAAGTTCCCCGTGACCGCAGATGATGTAGTGACGTTCCATATTGCAAATGGTTTTCTCGGTGCGACGGCGCTCGCGAAATTCGCGGATTTGTGGGCTGACGAGTAGGGTTGCGGTTGCCTGTAGGCCATAGGCGACAACACCGAAGCCGAATAGAATGAGGAATATTGTGAAAATGCGTCCGCCATCGGAGCGGGCGTAGTCATCTCCGTAGCCGACGGTGGTGAGTGTGATGACGGTAAGCCAGAAGGCGTTAAGGAATGGTTTGCCTTCGATGAGCATGTAGCCGCTGGTGCCGACGAATAGGGTGATGCAGATGCCGATAAAAGCGATGCGGAGTTGGCGCTGTATATCCTGAAACGAGTCCATAGCCTGAACTTTCCTGCTAAACTTAATTGTTGATGAGTATAGCGGGGTTGGGGGCTGGGCGCACGGGCTTGTATGGGAGAGGGGTTAGCGGCGGAACCAGTTCACGAGCTTGAGGATTGTGCTACGCTTCTTCTCTTGCTTTGCCTTATACTCTTTTTCGAGTTGGCGGGTGAGGAGTTCGAGGTCTTGTATCCGAATTTGCATTTCGTTGACGACCACAAAGTCCTTGTTGATTTGTTGGAGATCTCTTGGTTCGCGGTTGTATAATTTGCGGTAGAGATCGATGTAACGTTCGATGGTGGAGTTGGCAGGCATGGTGGGGCGTTAACCTCAAATAATAGGTTCTGGTTTATGACATTCTATTACGACTATAGTGATTGTATCACAAAAGTGCATCTGCGCTTACAATTTAACGTATTGTGAATCAAATTTATACGCAAACTCACAACGAAAGTTGAAGATCGTATGCAAACGACAAACTATAGCCGTGATGATTATCAAAAAGCCGTTGACGTTATCCTGGCGCGGACGGGGAATCGCCCGAAGGTGGGGTTGGTGTTGGGGAGTGGGCTGGGTACGTTGGCAGATGAGTTAGATGAACGGGTGGTGATTCCCTATGAGGATATTCCCGGTTGGCCGGCATCTACGGTTCATGGGCATAGTGGTAACTTGGTGTTGGGAACGCTGGAGGGTGTCTCGGTGGTGTGCCAGCAGGGTCGGGCGCATTTTTACGAGGGGTATACGCCGCAGCAGGTGGTTTTCCCGGTGCGGGTGATGTGGACGTTGGGTGTGGAGACAGTTATTCTGACGAACGCGGCGGGGGGCGTAAATACGGGCTTTAAGACGGGTGATATTATGTTGATTAATGACCACATTAACTTTATGGGCCTGGGGGGAAGTACGCCGCTGACGGGGCCGAATGATGATGAGATGGGGCCGCGTTTTGTGGGCATGGTGCAGTCTTATGACCGGGACCTGCGCGAATTGGCGGAGAAGGTGGCAACGGCACAGGGGGAGACGCTACAGAAGGGGGTTTACGTGTGCATCAGTGGGCCGCAGTTTGAGTCCCCGGCGGAGATTCGGATGATTCGCATCTGGGGTGGGGATGCTGTGGGGATGTCTACGGTGCATGAGGTGGTCGCGGCGCGACATTTGGGCCTGAAGGTGTTGGCGTTTAGTAGTATCACGAATGTTGCGATTGATGAGATTGATACACCGCTCGAAACGAATCATGAAGAAGTGTTGGTGGAGGGTAAGATGATTGTCCCCCGGTTGGCGAAAATCCTACGGGGTGTATTGAGGGAGATGTAAGGTTATGGCGTCTGTGGTATTTCTGGTGGAGAACATTGCAATCGGCCTATATGTATTTATTGGGTTGGGGATCGTGTGGGCGTGCCGGCGGTGGGGGGCGGCCCACCAGGAGTATCGTGAGACGTATTTTGAGTTGGAGCGGGGGATGGCGCGTGACCAGGTCGCGAATGCGGTGACGGTTGTTATTCTGCTGATTGAGGTGGCGTTATTTGTGTTGGGTGTGCAGCGGGTGGTTGCGCCGACGATCCGCGCGCAGGACGAGCGGTTTGAGCAGATGGCGGTTGCGCCGGAGGACGGGACGTTTGCCACGCCAACGCCGTTCCAGCGGGGAGACGCGGCGATTGACGACAGTGAGGTTCTGAATCGAATTGAGGCGACGGACCCGGCGCTGGCGATCCAGATTACGCCCACGTTGACGCCAACCCCAGTTGGGACGATTGTGCCGAATCCGCCGGAGATGGTAGGTTGTGACACGGAAAATGCCTCTTTGCAGATTCCTACGAATGGGTTGATTGTGTTTGAGCCAATTGAGGTGGTGGGACGGGCGAATGTGGATAATTTCGCGTTTTATCGCTTTGAGATCCGTGGTGAGAGCACGTTGAACGAATTTGCGATTCTGTCCGAGTATACGCAACCGTTAGCGGGGCAAGGGGCGCTGGGACAGTTCGCGCCGTCGTTTTACGAGCCGGGTGAATATCAGTTCCGGCTGAATGTGTTTGACATCAACGGGGATGTGCGAGCAACGTGTATGGTGAATATTATCATCACGGACCCGATCCCGACGCCGACCCCCCTGGCACCGCAATAATGCAAGTTGGAATTGTTGGGATCGGGAAGGTCGGGGAGACGCTGGCGCGGTTGTTGTATGGTCAGGGGGTGGCGATTGGCGCGATTTACAGCCGACGGCGGTCGGTTGCGTCGGCATTGGCGAAACGGGTTGAGGCGGATTTTGCCCTGAGTGCGGCGAATGTGGTAGGGGCGTGTGATTTGACGTTGCTCACGGTGCCGGATGATGCGATTGAGGTGGTGGCTGGTGAGATTGCCAGTGCGAATTACATCGAGGGCAAGATGGTGGTGCATACATCTGGGGTGCATAGCGTGGATGTGTTGGCCCCATTGGCAGCGAAGGGTGTGATTGTGGGGAGCTTGCACCCGGCTTATCCGTTTGCAGATGTGGAAAAGGCGGTGTTTGGATTGCGGGGGGCGACCTTCGCGGTGGAGGCCGAAGATCGGCGGTTGGCAGCGGCGTTAAAGGTGTTGGTGATGACGATGGGTGGGCGGATGTTGCAGATAGCGCCGGGGCAGAAGGCGGCCTATCATGCGGCGTTGGTGCTGGCGAGTAATTACACGGTGACGTTGTATGCGTTGGCATCACGGTTGTTGGTGGAAATGGGCGCGGAGCGGGAGGCTATCGACGGGGCACTGCAAACACTCCTACAGGCGACAGTGGATAATCTCGTAGAAAAGGGTGTGGCGGATGCGCTTACAGGGCCGATAGCGCGGGGGGATTTGGGGACGGTGCGAGCGCATTTGGGCGGATTGACGGGAGCAACCGCAGATATTTACAAGGCGTTGGGGCTGGCGACAGTGGGTATTGTGTTGGAAAAGGGGCTGCCGGAGGACACAGCGGCCATACTCGAAACGATATTGAAACGGACACAGGATGACAACGATACGACGTAATACGATACTTGACATCCAAGCGATGAAGGCGGCGGGGGATGCGATTGCGGTGTTGACGGCCTATGACGCGACGAGTGCGCGGTTGGCGGAAGTTGCTGGGGTGCCGGTGTTGCTGGTGGGGGATACGCTGGGGATGGTGATTCAGGGGCATGACAGCACGATCCCGGTGACGCTGGAGCAGATGGTTTATCATGCGGGGATTGTGGTTCGCACGACACGGAAGCCGCTGGTTGTGGGGGATTTGCCGTTTGGGACGTATACGATTAGCACGGAACAGGCGATGGCGAGTTGTACGCGGCTGATGCAGGAGAGTGGGGTGAGTGCGGTGAAGTTAGAAGGCGGGGAGACGATGGCCCCAACGATTGCGCGGGTGGTGGCGTCTGGGATCCCGGTGATGGCGCATATTGGCTTAACGCCGCAGAGCGTGAACAGTACTGGGGGTTTTAAGGTGCAAGGGCGTAATGTGGAGACGGCCCGCCAACTGTTGAAGGATGCGCTGGCCGTGCAGGAGGCGGGGGCATTTGCGGTTGTGTTGGAGTTGGTGCCGACGCGGTTGGCACAGGCAATTACGGAACGGCTGGATATTCTGACGATTGGGATTGGCGCGGGGGTGCATACGGACGGGCAGGTGCAGGTGTTTCACGACATTTTGGGGTTGTTTGACGAGTTTATCCCACGCCATACGCGGCGGTTTGCGGAGGTGGGGGCGACAATGCGTGGGGCCATTCAGAATTATGTGGGAGAGGTTGCGGGGCGGCAGTTCCCGACGGGGGAGAATAGTTTTTCGATGAGTGATGCGGTGCTGTCGGAGGTGTTGGGTGGGGGGGACCTGTGATGTGGGTGGTGGCGAATGCGGCGGAACTGCGAGCTGCGCGGGCGGCATTTCAGGGGGTGGTGGGGTTGGTGCCGACGATGGGGGCGCTCCATGCGGCGCATATGGCGTTGGTCGCGGCGGCCCATGAGGAATGCGACGTAGTTGTTGTGACGATTTTTGTGAACCCGACGCAGTTTGGGCCGGATGACGATCTCGCGAGCTATCCGCGTACGCTGGCGCGTGACCTGGCGATGCTGGAAGCGGAGGGGGTTGATCTAGTATTTACGCCGACGCCGGAGGTGATGTATCCACCGGGATACCAGACGACGATCAGGGTTGGTGAGGTGGCGCGTCCGCTAGAGGGGGTGTCGCGACCGGGGCACTTTGTGGGGGTGGCGACGGTGGTGGCGAAACTGTTCAACTTGGTGCAGCCGGATAGGGGGTATTTTGGGCAGAAGGACGCGCAGCAGGTTGTGGTGTTGCGGCGGATGGTGGCGGACCTGAATTTTCCGTTGACGGTGGTCCCGGTGCCGACGGTGCGGGAGGCTGACGGGTTGGCGATGAGTTCACGGAATGCGTATTTGAGTGATGGGGAGCGCGAGGCGGCGTTGGTGTTGTCGCGGGCGTTGGGGGCGGCGGCAGATGCGTATGAGGCGGGGGAGCGTGGTACAGAGGTACTGCGTGGTATGCTGCGTGGTGTTATCATGGAGGAGCCGCTGGCGGAAGTGGATTATATCTCGATTGCTGACCCGCGCACATTGGATGAGGTGCAGGGGACACTGCGTCGTGATGCGGTTGTGTTGGTGTCGTTGACGGTGCAGTTGGGGAAACCACGATTGTTAGATAATATGTTGTTGCCGCGTGCGCTGAACACACGGGACGGTCTTATGCAGCACTTGGGCGTGTCTTAGTTTGTTCTGACGAAGGGTGTGCTATGTATCAGATGATGTGTGAGATAGGGAATGAGGTAAAGAGCTGACGATGTTTATCTTCGATATGGATTACATTCTGTATGTGATGATTCCGGCTGTGGTGCTGTCGATTGGGGCGCAGGTGTTCCTGAGTTCGACGTATCGTAGGTGGGAACGGCAGGCGAACAGCCGCAATATGACGGGTTTGGAGGTGGGGGAATACCTACGGCGGAACGTTGGGTTGCCGGGGGTTGAGTTTGAGGGGACGCCGGGCCGCTTGACGGATCACTATGATCCGCGTGTGCATACGGTGCGGATGTCGCAGGACATTGCGACGAAGCCGTCGGTGGCGTCGATGGCGATTGTGGCGCATGAGTTGGGTCATGCACAGCAGCATCAAGAAGAAAGTGTATTGATCTCGATGCGGAGTTTTTTGATCCCGGCGATGACGATTAGCCCGAATATTGCGACGGGTTTGATCTTGGCGGGGTTGCTGTTTAACTTCACAGGGTTGATTACGCTGGGGGCGTTGTTCTTCGGGGTGGTGGTGATTTTTATGGTGTTGACGCTGCCCGTTGAGTTTGACGCGAGTATGCGTGGGTTGCGTATGTTGAAGGAGGCGGGGTTGTTCCAGACGGAACAAGATCGTAGCGGGGCGCGGATGGTGTTGATTGCAGCGGCGATGACGTATGTTGCGGCGGCGGTGCAGGCGGTGTTACAGTTGATTTATTACCTGAGCCTGGCGCGGCGGTAGATGGGTTGGCTGGCCGCTAGGGAAACGGGACACATGGTAACTGTGCCCCGTTTTTTGTTAGACATCGGAGGTATTGGCTGTTTGAGCCTGGGTTGCTTTTCCCAATAGCTCGGCGACTTTCTCTAGGAGGTCGCTCTTAGAAACAGGCTTCGAGAGGTAATCGTCGCAGCCGGCTTCCATGAACCGCTCGCGGTCCCCGTGCATAGCGTTTGCAGTCAATGCGATGATTGGAATCTTGGCGGTGGTTGCATTTGCTTTGATGCGCTGTGTGGCCTCGACCCCGTCGATGTCTGGGAGGTTGATGTCCATCAAGATGAGGTCCGGCATTTCCTCGTGGGCTGCGTCAATGCCAGCTAGCCCAGTGTCTTTACCGATCATCTCGTAGCCGCCCATTTTCAGGAACTTTTTGACGAGGCGCATGTTCTGCCGATTATCCTCAATGTAGAGAATGCGAATGTTCTGGTCTGTGTCTGACATGGGTGCTTACCTTAAGTTCTGGTTGTTGTGATCTCCAATCTAAATTCTACCCCATGTTTACTGAAATTTGTGTACATATTTCGCGTTTTTGGACAGTATTTATGAAGAATACGTGAAAACTGATGAATTATGTCAGATCATCGTGGTCATTTACCCGGTTACGTAGGCGGTTGATGCGTGCGGATTGGGGCTGGAACACGTTTTGGATACGGCGAAGGTAACGTTTGTAGCGGGCACGCCAGCGTGCTAGGAAGTAGGTCAGTTGGCGGCGCTTGCCGCTGAGGGCTGTTTGACGGTCGTCGTCTTCTGGTTGGCCCCATTTTACGACCATTGAGGCCCAGGTGAGGCCGCCGCCGAAACCGACGAACACAATGTTGTCGTTTTCCGAGATTTGGTCATTGTTGAGCGCCTCGCACAGCGCAATTGGGATGGAGGCGGCGGAGGTGTTGCCGTAATGGCTGACTGTGCTGACGAATTTCTCGGGCGGGACGCCGAGCTTTTTAGCGGCGGTTTGGAGGATGCGGTTGTTGGCCTGATGTGGGACGATGAGCGCGATGTCATCTAGGGTGAGGTCTGCTTCGGAGACGGCCTGTTTGATGCTTTCCCCGACAACGCGGGTGGCGAATTTGAACACCTCGCGCCCGTTCATGTGCATTTTGCCGGGTTTGTGTTCGGATTTGCCGAAGGCGATGTCTTCGCTGCCGACGGTTGGGATGCCGAGTAGGTCATAGCCGGAGCCGTCTGAGCGGAGGACGCTGGAGAGAACGCCGCCGTGATTGCTGCCGGCCCGCAGGACGACGGCCCCGGCCCCATCTCCAAAGAGGATACAGGTGCTGCGGTCGGTCCAGTCCATCACGCGGGACATGGTTTCTGCGCCGATGATCAGGGCGGTGTCGATACTGCCGGAACGGATGGCCTGTGCTGCCATTTCTACTGCATAGACGAAGCCGGAGCAGGCGGCGGAGAGGTCGAACGCGCCAGCCCGTGATGCGCCGAGCCAGTTTTGGATCAGGCTGGCGGTGGACGGGAAGATGTTTTCTGGTGTGGAGGTGGCGACGACGACAAGGTTGAGAGTTGCTGGGTTGATGTCCGCGATTTCCAGGGCGCGTTTGGCGGCTGCTAGGCCAAGGCTGGCGGTGGTTTCGCGCTCGTTGGCGACATACCGTTGTTTAATGCCTGTGCGTGATTGAATCCACTCATCGTTGGTTTCAACGAAGGTGGAGATGTCATCATTGGTGAGTGCGTTTTCCGGTACGGCCATACCCCACCCGACGATATGTGCATAGCGGGTAAGGCGTGGTTCCGGTGGGATGCTGTTGTTATTTGTTGCCATTGGCGTTGTATTCACCGAAAATTAGCACTGCGTTATGCCCACCGAAGCCGAACGAATTGCTCATGACCCGGCGAATTTCGTGTTCTTTGCCTGTTTGTGGGGTGTAGTCCAGGTCACAGTCGGGGTCTGGGGTGTGTAGGTTGATGGTGGGCGGGATGAAGTTGTTGTTGATTGCCATGATAGAATAGACGGCTTCGACGGCCCCGGCTGCGCCTAGGAGGTGCCCGGTCACAGATTTGGTGGAGCTGATGGGGACGTTGTAGGCTTGTTCACCGAAAGCGTTTTTGATTGCTAAGGTTTCGGATTTGTCGTTAAGGGGGGTGCTGGTGCCGTGGGCGTTGATGTAGTCGATGTCTTCGGGTTGAAGGTTGGCGTCTGCGAGGGCTTGCTGCATCGCTTTAGTTGCACCTTCGCCGGTTTCCATGGGTGCGGTGACGTGGTGAGCGTCGGAGGTGTGGCCGTAGCCGAGGATTTCGGCGTAGATGGTTGCGCCGCGTGCGAGGGCGTGTTCTAACTCCTCTAGCACGAAGATGCCTGCGCCCTCGCCCATGACGAAGCCGTCGCGCTCGGCGTCGAAGGGGCGGGAGGCGAGGGTGGGTTCGCCTTTAAAGCGTGAGAGCGCGGTCATGTTGTAGAAGCTGGCGACGGCGACCTCGACAAAGGATGATTCGGCGCTCCCGGCGACCATGGCGGTAGCTTTGCCGTAGCGAATTTTCTCTGCGGCCTCGCCCAGGCAGTTATTGCCAGTGGCGCAGGCGGTGGTGATGTTGTAGTTGGGGCCACGGATGCCGTAGTCGATGGAGATGCGGCCAGCGTTGGAGTCGATCAACATCATGGGGATGGCTAGGGGGCTGACGCCGCGTTCGCCTTTGGTGTCGAAGGTGCGGACGGTGTCTACGACGGTTTCGATGCCGCCGATGCCGGAGCCGATGATGCAGCCGATTTTGTAGCGGTTGTCGTCGGTGATTTCGAGGCCACTGTCTTTGATGGCTTGTGCTGCGGCGACGATGGTTAGCTGGGTCACGCGGTCTGTACGGCGGGCAACCCGGCGGCCTAGGTGCTCGGTCATGTCGAAGTTTTGTACTTCCCCACCGATGGTGTGTGACAGTCTATCGGTGTTTACCCGCTGGAGTTCACGGATGCCGCTTTTGCCAGCGGCGGCGTTTTGCCAGGCCTCTTGGACGTTGTTCCCTGTTGGGCAGATGACGCCCATTCCTGTAATGACGACGCGGCGTGTTTCCACGATGGCTTTCTCCTGATGTGCTAGGTCAATTTCTCAAGTACAGATAACCCGGAATATGGGTGAAGGTTGCTTATTCGGGGTAACTCCCGTTATAGATTTGTGTTTCGGCGTGTTGCTTTAGGCTGTTGACCACGCGGTGTAGATATGCGGGGTCGTCGTACAAGCGACTGAGCATGATGGCACCTTCTAACGCAGCTAGGTAGAGCGTTGCGATCTCTGTGATGTTTATATCTGCGCGGAAGTCGCCCTGATGGACACCGCTTTTGAGTAGGGTTGTGAGAGTTTTGTGCCAGTTGGCGGCTCCGTCACGGGCACGATCTCGAAGGGTGGGGTTGCCGTCGTCGTGTTCGGTGGCGGTGTTGAGGACCGGGCAACCGCCGTCTATGCGGTTCAGTAGCGCACTGAAATTGTCTAAGAAGCGGTTGAGCTGATGGCGGTGGGTGGGTTGTTGGCTTAGGCCGTTCATGATGTGTTGGGTGAGTTGTTGGTAGTTGTGGTCAAAGGCGGCGAGTGCGATGTCTTCTTTGCTGTTGAAATGGCGATAGATGCCGCCTTTTTGTAGGTCGGTCGCCTGCATAATGTCCGATATGGAGACGCCAGCTAAGCCGCGCTTGTTAAAGAGCGGGGCGGCTTGTTGGATGATGCGATTGCGGGTTTCATTACCTTTGGACATGGGTGTGGGCCAACAATTAAACGAGAATTTGATTTTGAGACTGGTCGGTCGCAAAAAAACCAGTTGAGAGCGTAGTGCAAAGTGGAGGTTCTGTCAAGCGCGGGGCGTGCTATAATTTCGCGCATGATTCTCATAACAGGTTCAACTGGATTTATCGGACGACATCTTGTGGCGCAGTTGCTGGCGGACGGGCAGGCGGTGCGTTGTTTGTTGCCGGAGGGGGTGGGGGCAACGTGGGACAACACGCCAACACAACCGGAGGTGGTGCGTGGTACGCTGGGAGACGACGAGGCGCTGTTCTGGGCGGCGACGGGTGTGAGCACCATTATTCATCTGGAGAGTGGGCAGTGGTGGGCTAATGAGCGCCAGCTTGAACGCCTGGAGATATATGGTACGCGGAACTTGATGGAGGCGGCGCGGGCGGCACGGGTAGGGCGGGTGGTGTTGTTGAGCCACTTGGGGGCGACACCTTCGAGTGGGTATCCGCTATTGCGGGTGAAGGGCGTGGTTGAGGAGATTGTACGGGCGAGCGGCTTGGCTTACACCATTCTGCGGCCTGGGTTGGTGTTTGGGCAAGATGACGCGTTTTACTCGCACATTGCGATGTCGTTGTCGTTCAATCCGTTTGTTTTCCTGATGCCGGGGCGGGGTGAGGTGGTGTTGCATCCGCTTTACATTGATGATTTGGTGGCAATCTTGGCGCAGACGTTGGAGAATATTGACACGGTGGATACGGTCATCGAGATTGGTGGCCCGGAGTACATCACGCTGCGTGACCTGTTGCGGACGATTATGCGGGTGACGGGACGCGGACGGCCCATTTTAGGGGTGCCGCCGTATCTGATGCGCGGGTTGGGGCGGATTTCGAGTTTATTCACACCTAGAACGTTGGTGACATCCCAGTGGCTTGATTTACTGGCGACAAACCGGGTGGCGCAGTTGAGCACTGTTCCGATGTATTTTGATGTTAAGCTGCATCGGCTGGAGGATACCCTGTTGACCTATATGCCGGGACGATATGGCTGGTTCGCGGCGGTGCGTTATAAGTGGCGACGGCCCCCAAGGAGGCGACTATGAGTGAGAATTTGCAGATTCAACCGTTGCGTGCGTTGGAGGAGATGGCCCCTGTTGAGAAGTTGCAGCGCACGTATTGGGGGGATGAAGGTGAGACGCTGGTGCCTGTGCATATGTTGTTTTCGATGGCGGCGCACGGCGGGCATGTGTTGGCGGCGACGGACGGCGACGTGATTGCGGGGGTGGTGATGGGGATGCTGGGGGCGGACAACGAACATAGTGACCGTCCGGCGGCGGAGAGCCTGTATGTGTATAGTAAGCGAATGGTTGTGAGCCGGGACTACAGAAATCAGGGGTTGGGGTCACGCTTGAAGTTTGCGCAGCGCGAGTTTGTGCTGGCGCAGGGCGTGCATAAGATTGTGTGGACGTTTGATCCGATGTTGGCTCCGAACGCGCACCTGAACCTGCATAAACTGGGGGCGATGAGCCGGAGCTATCGTGAGGATTGTTATGGGTCGGCGGTAGGACTCAGCCCGGACGGAACGAGTGATCGGCTGTATTTGGAGTGGATGTTGGATGATCCGGGGGTGGTGGCACGGGCGGCGGGTGAATGGACAGACAAAACTGTTTGGGATTATCTGGATGATGGGGCGTTGGTGGTGAACCCGGCGCAGGCCGACGCGGGGAGGCTGATTCCGGGGGCTGTTTTGGATGTGGAAGCGGATATGATTTTAGTACAGACGCCGACGGATTATGTCACGTTGTTAGAGGGGCAGCTGGAACTCGCGAAAAGCTGGCGTGCCCACAGCCGGGATACGCTGGGGGAACGGATGCGTGGGGGGTATGTTGTGCGCGATTTTGTGTTGCAGGTGGATGATAATGGTTTGCGGCACGGTTTTTATGTTTTGCAGCGGACTGCTGCGTAAATTTGAGAGGATACGATTTTGAAACCGATTACAATTCAGGCGATTGAGCTGTTCCCAGTGGCGATGCCGCTGGTGGAGCGTTTGGGGACGAGTTTCGGCAAGGAGCCGTTTAAGACGGCGATTCTGGTGCGTCTGGAAACGACGGACGGTGTAATTGGTTGGGGCGAAACGAGCGCGGAGATCAACCCCGGTTACAGTTATGAGACGATGAGCACGGCGTATCATGTGGTGGGGCAGTTCTTGTTGCCGTTGCTCCAGGGAAAGGCCGTCGAACATCCGACGGATGCGCCGAAACTCATGGCCCCGGTACGTGGGCATCCGTTGGCAAAGCACGGGTTAGAAGCGGCGATTTGGGATGCATTTGCCAAGACGAACGCGATGCACATTGCGGATCTGTTCGCGTCGGTGCTGCCGGAGATCAACGGGGTTAAGCATGAGCCACGCGGTTATGCGCTGGTTGGGGTGAGCATCGGTATTCAGGACAGTGTTGAGGCGACGTTGGAGATTATCGAGAAGCGGTTGGCGCAGGGGTACCAGCGGATTAAGTTGAAGATCAAGCCGGGGTGGGACCTTGAACTGGCGCAGGGTGTGCGAACGGTGCTGCCGAACATCACGATGATGTTGGATGCGAACAGCGCCTACACCCTCGCGGACGCTGAACATCTTAAGCAGATGGATGATTTTGACCTGTTGATGATTGAGCAGCCGCTTGGCTTTAACGACATTTACGAACACAGCAAGCTACAACCGCAGATTGAGACGCCGATTTGCCTGGACGAGAGTATTGTGACGCTGGGCGATGCACAGATGGCATGGGAGACGGGCGCGGCGAGGATCATCAACCTGAAGCCAGCGCGGGTGAGTGGTTACACGGAAAGCCTGAAGATCTACCAGTATTGTGCGGAGAACGAGGTGCCGCTGTGGATTGGCGGGTTGCTGGAGACGGGGGTGGGCCGGGCGACGAACCTCGCGTTTGCAAGTTTGCCTGCGGTCACGTTGCCGTGCGACATTTCGGCGACGAACCGTTATTATGACCCTGATGTGGCGGAACCGACCTTTGATGTGCGACCCGACAGTACGATTGCCGTTCCGCCAGGATTGGGGATTGGGGTTGAGGTACAGATGGACCGGGTACAGGCTGCTGGGGATTACCTGCGCGAGAATCTGCCGTATCCGTTGGCGGAGATTGGGTCATGAGTTTTGACGGACGGCAGGTAGCATTCATCGGTGGGGGGATGATGGGCGCGGCGATGATCGGCGGGCTGTTGGCTGAAAATTTACTAACCCCGAAACAGATTGTTGTCGCGGACCCGAACACCGAGCGCGGTTCGTACCTGGTGGAAACCTACGGCCTGTCTCATACCATCGACAACGCCGAGGCGGTGCGCGGTGCGGATGTGGTGGTGTTGGCGGTGAAGCCGCAGTTTTTCGACGCGGTTGCCGATGACGTGCGCGGACGGTTGAGTGGTGCTGAGGTGGTTGTGAGCATTATGGCGGGGGTCAGCACGGAGGCTATCGGCCATAAGCTCGAAGTGAACCCGGTGGTGCGGGCGATGCCGAATACGCCGGGGGCTATCGGCCAGGGGATGACGGCTTGGACGGCTACTGATGCAGTGAGTGAAGGTGGTATCGAACTGGCGCGGCTGTTGTTGGGGGCATTGGGTGAGACGTTACACGTTGCGAAGGAGACGTATCTTGATATGGCGACGGCGGTGAGTGGGAGTGGCCCGGCGTATGTGTTCCTGTTTATGGAGGCGATGATAGACGCGGCGGTG
>CAYWZS010000008.1:0-43432 GCA_964462905.1 uncultured Anaerolineaceae bacterium | reverse complement strand
GAGTGGCCCGGCGTATGTGTTCCTGTTTATGGAGGCGATGATAGACGCGGCGGTGCATATGGGCTTTGCGCGGGGGGACGCAGAGAAGCTGGTGTTGCAGACGGTGCGGGGGGCGGTGGCGTATGCGGATGAGGCGGATACCCCGATGGCCGTGTTGCGTAACCAGGTAACTAGCCCAGGGGGTACGACAGCGGAGGCGCTGTATCATATGGAGCGTGAGGGGTTGCGTCGTGCTGTGGCGCGTGGGATGTGGGGGGCGTTTCAGCGGTCGGTGGCGTTGGGTGGGGGGGAACCGCGTGACCCGGATACGTCGGTCTAGGGCGTATTTGCCCCCAAACTCTCCTTGACTCTCAAGTCACTTGAGAGTTTATAATCCGTAGTGTGATGATGTGTTGTGGTTTTTTGTGCATTTTCGCACAACCGACACATTAAAACTGTAGAATCAACCAGAGATCAACCTTAACTTGCACGATCATCTTGTGCTGATGCAGCTTTTTGAAAGGCGAGAGAAACTAATGGCAGATAACAACATTTTTGACTCGTTCCTTAAGCAGATTGAGGACTACGAGCCGACAGTGGAAGCGGTGGAGGTTGGGTATGTGGAGGAGGTGGGTGATGGTATCGCCCGCGTCTCCGGCCTGGAGAATATCCGCTTTAGTGAGTTGGTGAGCTTCAGCAATGGGGCGCAGGGCTTGGCGTTCAACCTGGAGGCGGACAATGTCGGTGTCATCATCATGGGTGACTACGACGACATTCAAGAGGGTGATGAGGTTCGTCCGCAGGGGCGTATTTCGTCGGTGGATGTGGGCCGTGAGTTGGTGGGCCGTGTGGTGAACACGTTGGGCGAGCCGGTAGATGGTAAGGGGCCGATCAACGCGAGTGAGCGTTATAAGTTGGAGCGTATGGCTCCGGGCGTGATGGATCGGAAGGGTGTGGACCGTCCGTTACAAACGGGTATCCTGGCGATTGACGCGATGATCCCGATTGGTCGTGGGCAGCGTGAGTTGATTATTGGTGACCGCCAAACGGGTAAGACGGCGATTGCCATCGACACCATCCTGAACCAGAAGGGGCTGGATATGTTCTGTGTCTATGTGGCTGTCGGCAAGCGCCGTGGTGAGGTGGCGCGCCTGGTGGCGACACTGGAAGAAGCAGGCGCGATGGAGTACACGGTGGTGGTGGTGGCGACGGCGTCCGAGTCCGCTGCGTTGCAGTACTTGGCACCGTATGCGGGTTGCGCGATTGGTGAGTGGTTCATGGAAAACGGCATGGACTCGCTGGTGATCTACGATGACCTGTCTCGCCATGCGTGGGCGTACCGTCAGGTATCGCTGTTGCTGCGCCGCCCGCCTGGGCGCGAGGCGTACCCTGGCGACGTGTTCTACCTGCACAGTCGCCTATTGGAGCGTGCCGCGCAGCTCAGTGACGAGCGTGGTGGTGGTAGCTTGACGGCCTTGCCGATTATTGAGACGCAGCTCGGGGACGTGTCTGCGTACATTCCGACGAACGTGATTTCGATTACCGACGGCCAGATTTACCTTCAGAGTGATCTTTTCTACAGTGGTCAGCGCCCAGCGGTGGACAGTGGTATTAGCGTGAGCCGTGTGGGTAGTGCTGCACAGACGAAAGCGATGAAGGACGTGGCGGGTGGTATGAAGTTGCAGATGTCGCAGTTCCGTTCGTTGGCGGCCTTCGCGCAGTTCGGGAGCAACTTGGATAAGGCGACGCAGCAGCAGTTGGACCGTGGGCTGCGCTTGCAGGAGATGTTGAAGCAGGCACAGTACGAGCCGGTTCCTTTGGCGGAAGAGGTCATTATGATCTACGCAGGTGTGAACGGGCTGTTGGACACGGTACCGGTGGAGAAGGTTAAGGACTGGCAGGCGGAGTTTATGCGTTTCTTCCGCATACAGCACGCGGACTTCTACAAGAAGTTGAGCGAAGAGAAGAAACTGGAGACCGAGAAGGTTGACGGGCGTAAGCGCAATACGAGCTTGGACAAGATTATTGCGGATTTTAATGAAACTTGGGCTTCGGCTGAGTCCTAAAGGATACTGACTGATGGGTAATGCTCTTGAGATCAAAGGCAGAATCAGCAGTGTCAAGAACATCTCACAGGTGACGCGTGCGCTGGAGGCGGTTTCCGCCTCTCGCGTGCGGCGGGCGCAGGATGCGGTGGAAAGTACCCGCAACTACGCTGAGAAGGCCTGGGAGATTCTGCTGAACCTGCAAAGTACTGCACAGGGTGGGACGGCGCTCCACCCGTTATTGACGCAGCGTGACGAGGTAAAGAAGCGCCGTGTTATTCTGATTACGTCTGACCGTGGTCTGGCGGGGGCGTTTAACTCGAACATCATTCGTGTGGCGCAACGGTTTGCCGCCAAGAGTGAGGTCCCGGTGGACTTTGTAACGGTGGGTCGTAAGGGGCGCGACTCCATGATCCGCAACGAGGAGGATGTGGACGCGGAGTTCTCGAATATGCCTGCCGAGCCGAGTGTGGCGGACATCAAGCCGGTTGCACGGGCTGCGATTGATGATTTTCTGTCGGGCACGGTAGATGAGGTATTTATTGCCTATACCGACTTCGTGAACACGTTGACACAGCGCCCGGTGATTCAGCGTTTGTTGCCTTTGGTGCCGTATGAGACGGATGACCAGGCACTGAACGAGTACGTGAAGGATGTGCCGGACATCTCCAGCGGGATTACGGAGTATGAGTTCGAGCCGAACCCAACGGCGGTGTTAGATGAGGTGGTGCCGCGTTTCACGGAGTTGCAGCTTTATCAAGCTGTTTTGGAGAGCTTGGCGAGTGAACATGCGGCGCGGATGGTGGCGATGAAGAATGCTTCTGACAATGCATCTGAGTTGGTGGACGACTTGACGTTAGACTACAACAAGGCCCGCCAGACTGAGGTTACGAATGAGATTCTGGACATTGTGGGGGGTGCTGAGGCGCTGGCTGAGTCCGTAAGTAAGCAGAGCAAGGCGAAGAAAGACCGCAATGCCGCGACAGGTGATAATGGTAAGCGCAAAGCTCCTGCTGCTGAGAAGCTGTCTGCCCCACCACCCGCACCAGAGAAGCCGGAACTTGAAGTGACAGACGCCCCGGTGTTTGTTCCAGCGGAAGATAGCGACGCGGGAGCTGGGGAACCGGATGACCTGACTGCGATTGAGGGAATTGGCCCGACGTATAGTAAGGTGTTGACTGCTGCTGGCATTGACACGTTCGAGAAGCTGGCAGGTAGCTCTGAGGATGATTTGCGTGCTGCGATTGAGGCGGCGGGTAGTCGTGTCCCGGCGAGTGTGGCGACGTGGGCAGAGCAGGCGGTGCTGGCTCGTGATGGTAAATGGGAAGAGCTTGAGACGTTGCAAGACGACCTTAAGGGTGGCCGGCGCGTTTAGTGGGTAGACCAGAGACGAATTAAAGGGAAAACATAGAAAAATGGCAGAAATTCAAGGTAAGGTTACGCAAATTCTGGGTGCTGTGGTGGACGTTGAGTTCCCCCACGACCAACTCCCTAACATCTTCGACGCGGTGCGTGTGCCGCGTGAGGGGCAGCAGGATTTGATTTTAGAGGTTCAGTTGCACCTGGGTGATGATGCGGTTCGCACGGTGGCGATGGACACCACCGACGGTTTGCAGCGTGGTGTCGCGGCGTTTTCGACGGGGGCGGCGATCACGGTCCCAGTGGGGCAGGCATCGCTGGGGCGTGTGTTCAACGTGTTGGGCAAGCCGATTGATAACGGTGTGGCGATTGGTGACGAGGTGCCGCGCCGTGAGATTCACCAGACGGCCCCGGTGTTTGATGAGCAGTCCACGAAAATTGAGGTGTTCGAGACTGGGCTGAAGGTGATTGACCTGGTGGCCCCGATGACGAAGGGTGGCAAGACGGGCATTTTTGGTGGCGCGGGTGTGGGTAAGACCGTGACTATCCAGGAGATGATTAACAACATCGCGATTCAGCATTCTGGTTTGTCTGTGTTTGCGGGTGTAGGTGAGCGCACACGTGAGGGCACCGACCTCTACATTGAGATGGAAGAGGCTGGGGTGTTAGACAAGCTGGCGATGGTATTCGGCCAGATGAACGAGCCACCGGGGGTGCGCCTGCGTGTGGCGCTTTCGGGGCTGGCGATGGCGGAGCACTTCCGCGACGAGGGCCGTGATGTGTTGATGTTTATCGACAACATCTTTCGTTACTCGTTGGCCGGTGCTGAGGTGTCTGCGTTGCTCGGTCGTATGCCGTCGGCGGTGGGATACCAGCCGACGCTGGCGGATGAGATGGGACAGCTTCAGGAGCGTATTACGTCCACCAAGCGCGGTTCCATTACGTCGATGCAGGCTGTGTACGTGCCAGCGGACGACTACTCTGACCCGGCCCCGGTTGCTGTGTTTAGCCACTTAGACGGAACGATTGCCCTGGAACGCTCGATTGCGTCTGCTGGACGCTTCCCGGCGGTGGACCCGTTGAGTTCCACGAGCAAGATTCTGGACCCGAACGTCGTGGGGGAGGACCACTACACTACAGCGCGTGAGGTGCAGGAGGTGCTGCAACGGTATAAGGATCTCCAGGACATTATTGCGATTTTGGGTGTGGAGGAGCTTTCTGACGACGACAAGATTCTGGTGGCGCGTGCGCGTAAGATTGAGCAGTTCTTGACGCAGCCGATGTTTGTGGCGTCGCAGTTCACGGGCCTAGAAGGGCGGTATGTGAAGATTGCCGACACGGTGAAGGGGTTCCGCAAGATTCTCAACGGTGAGGTTGATGAAATCCCGGAGAACTACTTTGGCATGAAGGGCACCATCGAAGAAGTTGAGGCGGACTGGCAGCAAGCCCAGGCCGCAGGTGATTAGGGATAGCGTCCGATGCCTATTCATGTAGAAGTTATCACACAGGAAGGCAAGATCTTCGACGAGCCAGCGGCTGATATGGTTATCATCCCTGCGACTGAGGGCGAGATGGGTGTGTTGCCGAACCACGCCCCTGTTTTGACCACGCTCACCTTTGGGGAGCTGGTGGTCCGTAAGGGGGACGCTGAAGAACACTTCGCTGTGTATGGCGGGTTGGTGGATGTGCGCCCGGACAAGGTGGTTGTGTTGGCGGATATGGCCGACATCCCGGATAATGTTGGGGTGGAGGAGCTAGAAAAGGCTCGCCAGAGCGCCCAGAAGATGTTAGAAGAAGGCGTGCCGGCGGCGCTCAACCGTGAGGCGACCCTGGCGTTGCGTCGTGCGGAGCTGGCGTTGAAGGTCAAGAATAAGGTGAAGGATCGCAATTACTTGCGTATCTTGAGCGACGACGAATAAGCGACCAAATGGGTTGTGCTGTTGTCTGTGGACAACTGAACTGCGCTCGGACGGGTACCCTGTCCGGGCGTTGTGTTTTCGTGCTATGATGCCGCGATGCAACAGGCTGTAGGAAAGGTGACGGAGCGACGGGCATGGGTGCTTTCAGAAAAGAACTTGGTGTGGACCTGGGGACGACCAGTGTTTTGATCTACGAGGATGGGCAGATCGTGCTACAGGAGCCGTCACTAGTTGCGTTGACGGAGGACGAGGACCGGGTGCGGATTGTGGAGATTGGTCAGCCAGCGCTGAGTATGTTTGGGCGGACAGATGAGGAAGATATTCAGGTGGTGCGCCCGTTGCAGAATGGCGTGATCGCGGATTACGAGGTCACGGAGGCGATGCTGCGTTATTTCTTTGAGAAGATTAGTGGCCGACTGCGGTTGTTCCGACCTACGGTGATGATCTCGGTGCCGTATGGGGTGACGACGGTTGAGAAGCGGGCGGTGCAGGAGGCGGCAAGCCAGGCGGGGGCACGCGAGACGTTTTTGATCTGGGAGCCATTGGCGGCTGCGATTGGTGCGGGTTTGCCTGTGGGGACGCCTGCGGGGGATATGGTGGTCAACATTGGTGGGGGTGTGACCGAGGCGGCGGTTATCACGATGAATAATATTGTGCGCGGGGGGGCGGAGCGTGTGGGTGGGCTACGTATGGACGAGGCGATTATCGCGTATGTGCGGCGCAAGTATAATTTGACTATCGGCCAGCAGACGGCGGAGGCGGTGAAGATTCAAGTGGGGGCGGCGGTGGACCAGCCAGATGAACTGACGATGGAGATTCAGGGGCGGGATAATGTGAGTGGCCTGCCACGCACGGTCACGGTTGCTACGGGTGAAGTGGTGGAGGCGTTGGCGGAGCCATTGGCGATGATAAGTGGGGTGGTGAGGGGGGTATTGGGTAACACCCCACCTGAATTGGCCTCGGATATTATTGACCGTGGCGTTGTTTTAACGGGTGGTGGGGCGTTGTTACGCGGTATGGACCAGTTTTTGACGCGGGAGACGGGGGTGCCTGTATACGTAGCGGAGAACCCTGTGATTACTGTGGCAACGGGGGCTGGCCGGGCACTACAAGATCCTGCCCTGTTACGTCGCATTCAAAGTGGATACCGCACGTAGGGGCGATCAGATGTAGTAGGTCATTCGCTGCATATGAACCACGGGGTCGATATACTGTACGCGCACATCATCTGGGACATTCAGGCTGATGGGCGCATAGTTCAGGATGGCCTTGACCCCATACTCGACGAGTTTGTCTGCTAGGGCTTGGGCGTGTTCTGCGGGTACGGCTAACATCGCCATACGCACATCACGGGTGGTGAGGGTCGGCTCTAGTTCCTCAATAGACTGGATGGTCAATTCCCCGAGGCTTTCGCCGACTTTAGATTCATCGGCATCGAAGGCGCAGGTGATGACGAACCCGCGTTCTGTGAAGCCGCGATAGTTGGCGATGGCATGGCCTAGGTCGCCGATGCCGATGAGCGCCACTTCCCATTCGCGGTCTACTTTGAGGACCTCACGCAGTTTTTTCTCCAGATATTCGATCTGATATCCGGTTCCCTGCTTGCCAAAACCGCCAAAGTGGGATAAATCCTTGCGGATTTGCGCGGAGCTGATGCCCAATCGCTTGCCGAGTTCATGGGAGGATGTGACGTCGTGACCCTCTTGTACGAGCCGATTGAGTGCTCGCAGGTAAATCGGTAGCCGCCCGATAACGATATCAGGAATGTTGGGTTTTATACCGTTAGAAGTCATACGATTGTGCTCGTGATTGTGAAAATGTTTGCATTTCATCATACCATTGCTACACAGGTGGCGCTAGTGAACCTTTAATGTCTCCCTTGGTTGACTTATCTGGGGGGGAAATCTACAATTCTGCTATTGAACTTAACTAGCGAGTTTAGTTTTTTTCCCCGCAACTAAAGCTCTTATTTCTCGTATTGTGATTAACTGGTAGATGGGTGAAGTGTGGGCGGATTGCCCTACAAGTAGCATCCCTGCTGGGTGCCCTAAGCAGGTTATGGGGGCCGTTGAAACTTGAGCATGAATTGGAGAAAGTTGGAGGCTTTATGCCGATACGTCGTACACTGATCGCATATGCGCTGCTTGTGATCGTCGCACCGTTTGGGTTCTTCTTCTTGCAGGCGAACCCTGATGGTGCATTGGGGGCACCTGCGGGGCCGGGAGGCAGTGCCCGTGGCGGAAATAGTGCTAGCCTGCGCTATCATCCTGTGGGGCGTGGTGAGGTCGTTTCTGTTGTTTCCGCAGTTGGGTCGATTGAGGCTGATGAGGTTGTCGAGGCGAGCTTTACGTTAGGCGGGCGCATTGCGGAGATTTTCGTGGCAGAGTCAGATTACGTGCAGGCCGGTGACTTGCTGCTGCGTCTTGAGAATGATAATCAGCGGATTGCTTATGACCAGGCGGTTCTTGGTTTGGAGCAAGCTGAGATTAGCCTTGCTGATCTTCTTGGGCCGCCAGATGCTGATAATGTTCGCATTGCGGAGGCGAATGTCGAGGCTGCTTTCAAGGCGTACCAGGATAGCTTGTCTACGGCGAGCCGCGCCCAGATTGATGCGGCTCGGTTACAGGTGGACCAGGCACGCGCAGCCGTTGATTCTGCCGAGGAGCGGCGTATCATCGGTGGAGATTTTAACAGCGATGAGGACGTGTCGTTGGCGGACGCGGCGATTGGTGAGGCATCTTTTCAGTTGCGGATTGCGGAGTTGCAGCTACAGGACTTGCGCTCTGGCGATGGAAATGCGGCGAACGCGGCGTTTCTGAGTTTCCAGCAGGCGGAGGCGGACCTGGCAGCGGTGTTGGCTGGGCCAACAGACCTTGATATTGAGCAAGCTGAGGTACGGGTGGACCAGGCGCTGGCGCGTTTGGACAGTGCGGAGTTGGCCCTGAGCAAGACAGAGCTACGTGCTCCGTTCGATGGGTTTGTGGCGCTATTGCCCGTTGAGGTTGGGGTGTTGGTGGCACCGGGTAGCACGGTGGCAACATTGGTGGATGTGGAGCCGTTGAGTGTGACGGTCCAGATTGACGAGATTGACATTAGCGACATTCAGCCGGGGATGCCTGTGCGGGTTGAGGTGGACGCGTTGCCGAACACGTTCCTAAGGGCGGAGCTTGAGAAG
Source organism: uncultured Anaerolineaceae bacterium (assembly GCA_964462905.1). Classification (GTDB taxonomy): domain Bacteria; phylum Chloroflexota; class Anaerolineae; order Aggregatilineales; family Phototrophicaceae; genus DAOTTY01. The sequence goes on along the minus strand of CAYWZS010000008.1, from coordinate 34,955 downwards.
GTGGCTTTGACGGGCCAGCAGACGGCAGGCGGCATTGTGAACTATGATGCGGAGGTTCGGCTTGAGGAGAGTAACCCGTTGGTACGTGTTGGCATGACGGCGGAGGCGAATATCGTGATTGCCCAGACTGATGATGTGCTAGTGATTCCTAACGCGTTTATTCGGTTGGACCGACGGCGTAACGAGGCTTTCGTGCAGGTGGTGACGGGCGATAATGATCTTGAGGAGCGGCAGGTATCCTTGGGGTTGCGGGGTGAGGACTTCAGTGAAGTGACGGACGGGTTGCAAGAGGGGGATGTGGTCGCGGCGGATCTCTCTGGTAATCAGTTGTCATTGTTTGGGGATTAGACGTGAAAGGAATGCTTGTGGCGATGCGGAAGTGGTTTTTGGCGGCGGTGGTTGTCGTGGTGGCACTGGTGCCCGTGCAGGTGATGGCGCAAGATGATGTAGGCTCAGTTATTGACCAAGCTGAGGTACGTTTGGGCACGTTCTCCGTCACGGTGACGGCGACGGGGACGGTTAGCCCGGTTCGCAGTGTGGGGTTGAATTTTCAGGGGAGCGCCCCGGTCCAGGAAGTATTTGTCCAGGAGGGGGATACGGTGCAAGAGGGCGAGATGATCGCTATGTTGGACGCGGATGACCTGCGGGCTGCGCTTCGTGAGGCAGAGATTGCGTTGGAGCTTCAGGAGTTGGCGTATGAGGTGCTGGTTGCGGACCCGCGTGCGGAGGATATTGTGGCGGCAGAGGCGGCTGTGATTGCGGCGGAGGCGAATGTGGACGCGGCGGGCTTTGGGCCATCCCGCGAGCAGATCGAAATTGCACGGGTCAATGCGGAGTTGGCGCGGAACCAACTCTGGCAGACGCAGTTGCGGCGCGACAATCTGTTTAATCTTCAGCCGGAGTTCCGTGGTGGGCGTTCCAACATGATTCAGACGGAAGCTGGGGTGGAGCAGGCTGAGTTTGGTGTGGATGTTGCGGACGCGAATATCGAGGCGACGATACGCAGTGGCGGTGGGTTGGCAGCCATTGGCGGCGCGGAGGCGCAGTTGGTGCGCTCGCAGGTTGCGTTGGATCAGTTGTTACGTGGTCCAGACGAGGTTGATCTATTGACGTTCGAAATCCGCTTAGATGAGGCACGGCTTGCTGTGGAGCAGGCACGGGTCGCGATCGAAACAGCGGAGTTAGAAGCGCCTTTCACGGGGGTAATCTCCGAGAGCAACCTGACGGTCGGTGAACTGCCGCCAGCCGGGCGGCCTGCGGTGGAACTTGTGGATAACAGTTCGTTCTTTGTGGATCTCTCGATTGATGAGAATGATGTGGTCGATGTGCAGTTGGGGCAGTCTGTGTCGCTGCGGTTGGATGCGTTGCCGGAGACGGAAGTGACGGGGACGATCACGCGGTTGTCGATTTTGCCGGACCCGACGAGTACGGTTGTGGTCTACCGGGCGCGGGTTGAGCTGGACTCGGTTGAGGGCGGACAGGTGCGCGTTGGCATGAGCACGACGGCGACGATTGTCACGCGGGAGTTGAATGATGTGCTGGTGTTGCCGAATCGTTTCATCCGCATTGACCGTGAGACGGAGCAGGCGTTTGTGACGGTTGCGGTTGCCGGGGTGGAGAATCAGTTCCGCGAGGTGCCGGTGGTGTTGGGCGAGCGTGACAACGAGCAGAGCGAGATTGTCGGTGGGTTGGATGTGGGACAGACGGTGGTGCAAGTGCCGCGTGATGCGCCGGGTGTTGAGGTGATCTTTGGCGCTGGCCCGCCGGATAACTAGATGCGGCGGCATCGTTCGGACGAGATGTGCATTAAGTGTGAAAGCAAGCGTAAGGTGAGGGAATTCTGCTATGGTGAGAATGTTAAACCGCCCTGCGGTACAGGAAGAACAGCAAAACATCGCTGAGGATGGCCGCAAGGTTATCTTGGACTTGAGCGGCATCACGAAGACCTACCAAATGGGCGAGCATGAGGTCCATGCGTTGCGAGGGGTTGACCTCAAGGTTTACGAAGGTGAGTTTGTGTCGATCATGGGGCCGTCGGGTTCTGGCAAGAGCACGCTGATGAATATTCTTGGTGCGTTGGACCAGCCAAGCCAGGGGTCGTATCTGCTAGATGGCGTGGATGTGTCTAACCTGAATGAGCGCGAGTTGGCGCGTATTCGGAACAAGAAGATTGGGTTTGTGTTCCAGAGCTATAACCTGCTCAAGCGGACGACTGCGTTGCGCCAAGTCGAACTTCCTCTGATTTACGCGGGGGCTTCTAACCGCACGAAGTTGGCGAAAGAGGCGTTGACGGCGGTTGGTCTAGAGCGTCGTATGGACCATTTACCGACCGAGCTTTCGGGCGGTCAGCAACAGCGTGTGGCGATTGCGCGGGCGTTGGTGAACAAGCCGGCGATGATTCTGGCAGACGAGGCAACGGGAAACCTGGACTCGAAGAGCGGCACGGAGGTCTTGCAGATTTTCCAGCGGCTTAATGAGGAGGAGGGGATCACAGTGGTGTTTGTGACGCATGACCCGTGGACGGCACGTCATACGAAGCGACTGGTGATGTTGCGTGATGGTGAGGTAGTGGCGGACCAACCGGTGCCGAACCCGCTGGTGGCTGGTGAGGCTGAGCGCCCGTCTGAGGCGGCAGAACTAGAGGCTATCTTCAAGGACACGTACTACGGCGGCGACGAAACCGAGTACAACTAACGCGCAACGGCGCGATTAACCAGTAACAGGGATGGGGGACAAGGCAGCGTGTCTTGTTCCCCTTTATTTTGGACAGAGGAGTGTGCTGTGAAGGTTTGGGAAAGCATCACGATGGCGTTGGGGAGCTTGTTGGTTAACCGGCTACGTGCTCTGTTGACGATGTTAGGCATCATCATTGGGGTTGGGGCGGTGATTGGCTTAATTAGCTTGGGACGTGGTGTAGAGGACTTCATTGCGTCGGAGTTTGAGGATTTGGGGACGAATATTGTGGTGGTGTTTTCGTCTGCGCCGAGCAGCCCCACCCGTGAGCGGATTCAGCCGATGTCCACAAATGAGGTAGAGGATATTTTGGCGCTACCGAGTGTGGCAGCGGTTGCGCCGATTCACGGTTTGAACGGGAACATCGTGAATGGGCGGGAGAACTTCCCGAATGTGTTGAGTTATGGGGTGACGCCGTCTTTCATTGAGGTGCGGAACTACGCGCCGCTCTACGGTCGTTTTATCAGCAATGATGACCTCACGCGCCGGACGCGTGTGCTGGTGTTGGGGTATGGTGTGGCGGAAGAGCTTTTTGGTGAGGATTTCGCAGATCCGACGGGTTCTGTTGTGCGCTATCAGGATATTGTGTTTGAGGTGGTGGGTGTGATGGAGAAGACGAGCGATGTCGCGGGGGAAAATGATTACATTTACATGCCGATCACGACCTCACAGCAACGCCTTGCTCCGCCGACACGTTCTCGGACGCGTGACGGTGGGTATTGGGTAGACGCGGTTTACTTGCAGGCGGTTGACGAGGATAGTATCAGCCTTGCGCGGCAGGAAGTGTTCGATTATCTGACGGTTGCTCATGATATTCAGTTTGTGGGTGAGGAAGATTTCACTGTCGTGGCACAGTCGGATGTGTTGGAGTCCTTAAATGACATCACGGGTCGGTTGACGATTTTTCTCTCACTTATTGCAAGTACGTCGTTGGTTGTGGGTGGCATCGGCATTATGAATATTATGTTGGTGACGGTGACGGAACGCACGAAGGAGATTGGCCTGCGGAAGGCATTGGGGGCGCGGCGGATTGATATTTTGCTGCAATTCTTGGTGGAATCCATTGTTTTGTCCACGTTGGGTGGTGCATTGGGGATTACATTTGGTTGGTTGGTGGCTGTGCTTGGAACAGCGCTTGTCTCGCAGTTGACGTTGGGTGTGCAGACGGACGCGGTGATTTTGGCGACGAGTGTGAGTATTGCGGTGGGGTTGTTCTTCGGGCTATATCCGGCGTATCAGGCGTCGGTCAAGAATCCAATTGATGCGCTACGGTTTGAGTAGGGAGTTGATGAGACAATGATGGCTGACATGCGGCGTAACTTGGCGAGTTTGTTTGAGAATGTGCGTTTGGCGCTGAATAGCGTTTTTGCGAATCGTCTGCGGGCTTTCCTCACGATGATCGGGATTACGATTGGCGTGGCGGGGGTCGTGTTGTTGCTTTCGGTGGGCGAGGCGTTCGAGGAGTTCCTGGTGGGGCAGTTTTTCGGTAATGGCACCAACATTGTGACTGTTTTTGCGGGGTCGCCGGGTGAGGATAGCAATGAACCGCTCACGCAGAGTGAACTGGAGGCGCTTTCTGATTCATCTCGTGTGCCGTCTACGTTGGTGACGGCGGCGAACCTGAGCGTTAGTGGGCAGGTGTCCTTTGGTAATGTGGATACGGAACCGAACCTGTTCGGCATTACGCCTTCTTATGTCGAGTTGGAGCAGCGTGAGGTGTTGGCGGGGCGTTATATTTTGCCGGAAGATGATGCCGGGGCGGCGCGTGTTGCTGTGATGGGGTCGTCTACTGTGGAGGATTTATTCCCGCCGGGGGTGTTCCCGCTTGGTCAGAATATCCGCATTAACGGGGTGCGGTTTGAGGTTATTGGCATTTTGGAGGAGCGCGGGAGTGGTGGTTTTGTAGACTTGGACGACACGATTTTCATCCCGATGCGAACGGCCCAGACGCGCCTTTCTAGCCAGCGGGCGACGAATGGTGATTTTGTTGTGACGCAGGTTTTGTTCCAGGCGCGGGATGATCAGGCGGTGGACGCGCTGGTGCAGGAGATTACGGATGTGTTGCGCGAGGAACGCGACATTAGCTTCGGCGACGAGGATAGTTTTTCGATTGGCACGCAGGATGATTTGTTGGAGTCTATTGGGACTATTCTGCGGCTGTTGACGTATTTCCTGGCGGCGATTGCGGGTATTTCCCTGTTGGTTGGTGGGATTGGGATCATGAATATTATGCTGGTGACGGTTACGGAGCGTACTAAGGAAATTGGGTTGCGGAAGGCTGTGGGTGCGAAGAACTTCGAGATTCTGCTGCAATTTGTGACGGAGGCGGCATTTATTTCGCTGCTTGGTGGCTTGGTGGGCATTGGTATTGCGGCGGCTGGTGGGGCGTTGATCTCGGCGATTCCCTTTATTGGGTTGGATGTGGGCATCAGCACGGCGAGTGTCATCCTGGCGGTGGGTGTTTCGTTGACGATAGGCGTGTTCTTCGGGTACTTCCCGGCACAGCGGGCGGCGAAGATGAACCCGATTGACGCGCTACGTTACGAGTAGCCTACAAGATATTGGTCGTGCTACAATGAGCGCGTAGCGCGACCTGCTCTGCACCCACGAAGTTGATATGCAAGGACAATTGAAGATGGCATTGCCGGAGCAGCTAGATAATGATTTGGAAGTTGTCCATGATAACATGCTGGATGGCCTGGGGCAGCTTTCAGATTATTTTGGGTTTAGCAAGGTTATGGGGCACTTGTACACGACGGTGTTACTCAGCCCGGAGCCGCTGTGTCTGGATGATTTTGTAGAACGCCTCGATATTTCTAAGGCGAGTGTGAGCACAAACCTGCTCACGCTGGAGCATTTAGGGATGGTGCGGCGTGTGTGGTCTAAGGATCGGGGGGATCGTCGTAAATTTTACGAGGCGGAGACAGATTTCTGGCAGATTATCACGAATGTGCTGAGTGGTCGTGAGATGCGGGATGTAGAGCGGGCGATTGCGACGATGGACGATAATGTGGCGCGGCTACGGGAGTCGATGCCGGATATGTCGCCCGCGAACCAGGAGATTGCCAAGTTGTACTTAGAGCGGATTGAGCAGATTGAGTCTTTGTTTCGGTTTGCACATTTGATGTTGAAAACCATTTTGGCGCAGGTTGATGAGTCTGGCGATGTCGGAGATATATCAGAAATCCGAATGGAGTAGAGTAGCCCCTTGTTGTGATGTTTTACGTCGCCTATAATTCATGTTATCCCAATGATGGGGGAGTGGCGGAATTGGCAGACGCGCATGACTTAGGATTATGTCTCTCACGAGGTGTGGGTTCGAGTCCCACCTTCCCCACCAAAACCAGAAAAGGCGCGGTATGACGCGCCTTTTCGTAATTGTCGGCCAAAAGCTACGCTGCAAACACTTCGCAAGGAACCACTCTTGAACGTTCAAACTGAAAAACTTGAGAACCATATCGCCCGAATGACCGTTGAGGTTGAGGTCGCACGGTTGGAAAAGGCAAAGAAGCAAGCAGCACGTAAGGTTGCTAAGCGTGTGAATATTCCCGGCTTTCGTAAAGGTCGCGTGCCATACAACATCCTCGTCAATTACGTGGGTGAGGCCTCGATTTTGGAGGAAGCGGTTGAGTCTATTGGCAACGATGTATATCGTGCTGCGTTGGAAGAAGCGCAAGTCGAGCCTTACTCTAACGGTGAGCTAGAGAACTTCACGCTAGACCCTGTGCCAACCTTTATCTTCACGGTGCCGATGGAACCGACTGTGGAGATGAACGAATACTTGGCGGTGCGTGTTGATTACGAGGTACCTGAGGTTAGGGATGAGGATGTGGACGATGCAATGCGTCGTTTACAGGAGGAACATGCTCTCGTCGAAGAAAGCCAGTCGGCGGCGGCCCTTGGTGACAAGGTAACGATGGATGTCAGTGGCAACTTCGTTGATGAAGGTGAGGGTGACGTGCAGGATGAGCACGATGATGACGAAGATGAGGGTGACGTGCAGGATGAGCACGATGATGACGATCATGAAGATGATGGTCACGACCACAGTGCACCTATTCACGAGCACGATGCAGAAATCTATTTGGAAGTGGGCCGTGAGCCTGTCCCCGGTTTTGCGGACGCTGTGGTCGGCGCGGTAGTTGATGAAGACCGCGAGTTTGAGTTGACCTACCCAGAAGATGAGGAGAAATACGGTCAGTTGGCGGGTAAAGTAGTGAAGTTCCACGTCACGGTGAAGAAGATTGAGAACGTGATGATGCCGCCGCTCAACGATGATTTTGCGGCCCGTGTTAGCGAAGAGAACGATGAGGTCGAGGAATCGCTGACGTTGTTGGAACTCCGCACAAGGACACGTGAGAACATCCAGCAGGAGTTGGATAGCAAGTACCATCGTGAGTACTTGGATGAGGTAATCGACAAACTGGTTGAAATTGCAGATTTCGCTTACCCTGAGGTGATGGTTAATGAGCAGATTCAGTCCATTGTGCAGCGGATAGCGAGCGATTTTGGTGTGACGTTGGAAGATTACCTGCGCTTGACTCAGAAAGATTTGGATACGCTGTATGAGGACGAGGTCCTTCGTGAAATGGCTGAGAAGAGTGTGCAGCGGTCGTTGGTGATGCGTGGCATTTTGGATGCTGAGGGAATGGCGGTGGATGGTTCGGAGATTGAGGCGGAAATCGAGAAGTTCCTGACCCAATTTGGGGGCCAGGGTTCGAGCTACCGTAGCCTGTTTGACACGCCTGATGTGCGAAACAACATGGCGAACTCGATTTTGGAGCGTAAGATCCGCGACCGCATTGTTGAGGTTGGGCGCGGTATTGAGCCGACGAAGCCGGAGTTGCCTGCTACGGAAGCGGACGGGGAAACGGTGACTGCGGCTGATGAGGATGCGCCGGAGGCGGTGTCAACGGAAGCAAGCGAAACTAGTGAAGCATCTGAGTAGCGCGAGAGCGCAGGAGATGATGATGATGGATAACTTCTACAACATTGTGCCGATGGTGATTGAGCAGGGAAGCCGTGGGGAGCGGGCCTACGACATTTATTCCCTGTTGTTGAAGGAACGAATTGTGTTTATGGGTATGGGCATCAACGACCAGGTTGCGAACCTGATCGTGGCTCAGTTGTTGTTCCTGGACCGCGAGGACCCGGACCGACAGATCCAGATGTATATCAATTCGCCAGGGGGTGTAGTGTACGCGGGGATGGCGATTTATGACACGATGCAGCAGATTTCTGCGCCAGTGAGTACGGTTGCCGTGGGGATCACGGCGAGCTTTGGGACGGTTTTGTTGACGGCAGGTTCGTCTGGCCTGCGGTATGGGTTGCCGAACGCGACGGTTCATATGCACCAACCGCTTGGTGGCGCACAGGGGCAGGCTTCGGATATTGTGATCCAAGCCAACGAGATTATGCGCCTGAAAGACCGCCTGAACAACATTTTCGTCAACCACACGGGGCAACCGCTGGAGAAAATTGAGCGTGACCTGGACCGTGACATCTACTTGAGTTCGAGTGAGGCAGTGGAATATGGTCTCATTGATGCGGTTCTGGAGTTGCCGAAGAAGGAGGAGTAGAAGAGCTTATGCATCCGACTGATGCTAATCAGAGATGTTCGTTCTGCGGACGTGATTACAGCGAAGTGAATCGTATGATTGCTGGCCCGAACGGGGTTTACATCTGCGATAATTGTGTGGGGATTTGCCACCGCATTTTGTTTGAGGATGAGAGTGAAGCGCCGGAAAGTTTCGCGGATTTTCAACTCGACACGTTGCTGGCCCCTAAGGACATTATGCGCCACCTGGATGAGTATGTGGTGGGCCAGGAACATGCCAAGCGTGTTTTAAGTGTGGCGGTTTACAACCATTACAAGCGTATCAAGATGCACGAGGCGCTGGGTGGCGATGTCGAACTCCAAAAGAGCAACATTATGATGGTGGGGCCGACGGGCAGTGGTAAGACGTTGTTGGCGCAAACGCTGGCCCGTGTACTGGATGTGCCGTTTTGCATTGCTGATGCGACGGCGCTGACGGAGGCGGGGTATGTAGGCGAGGATGTTGAGAACATTCTGCTGCGTTTGATCCAGGCGGCAGACGGTGACATTGCCCGTGCGGAGCGTGGGATCATCTATATTGATGAGATTGATAAGATCGCTCGCAAGTCCAACGATAATCCATCCATTACGAGGGATGTGAGTGGCGAGGGTGTGCAACAGGCGCTACTGAAGATTATTGAGGGGACGTTGGCGAATGTGCCGCCGCAGGGTGGGCGTAAGCATCCACATCAGGATTTCCTCCAGATTGACACGACCAACATTTTGTTCATTTGTGCTGGGATGTTTGATGGCATTGAGGATGAGATTGGCCGTCGTATTGGGATGAAGGGTCAGATTGGTTTTGGGGCATCTGGAAAGCAAACGGTGGGCGATGGCGCGTCTTTGTTGCGCCAGATTTCCCCAGAGGATGTGATGTCCTTTGGCCTGATTCCTGAGTTGGTGGGGCGTCTCCCCGTTTTGGTTTCGGTGGATCCGTTGGACGAGGCTGCTTTGATACGGATTCTAACGGAGCCAAAGAATTCGCTGGTGAAGCAGTATAAGCAGTTGCTTCAGCTTGATGAGGTGGAGTTGGTCTTTGAGGAGTCCGCATTGACGGCTGCTGCTGAGATTGCGATGCTTCAGCGAACGGGTGCACGCGGCCTACGAAGCATTATCGAGATGTGTCTGCTGGATGTGATGTTCGAGACACCGGGCCGCGAGGATGTGGGCCGTATTGTGGTGGATGGTGAGGTGATTCGTGGCGAACGTAAGCCGATCATCTACACGGCTGATGAGATTCAGCTGGAGTGGGGTGACGACGGCAGTTTGCACCCGGCTGCCTAGCTACTGACACTGGTCTGACTTTCCGAACGCCCCTGCGATTTGATTTGTGGGGGCGTTTTGCGTTGTTAGGCGCGGTTGCTTTTTACGGGTGCGACAACCTGTGCTTGATTCCCGACGAGTTGACGAAACCGTAGCACGTCGATGGGGGTTGCGCTTCCTGTTTGTTTCCCCCAGTTGCTTGGTATCACCCAGCGTGGGCGAAGGATTGTTGTTGCTTGGCTGGCCTCTTCAACGGTTAGGGTGCCGTTGCCGTCGATGGGTAGAATGGCGATGTCTGGGTGTAGGCGGGACATTTCGGGGATGATTTGGGTGTCTCCGGCGTAGTAAATGTCGAAGAAGTTCATGGCGATGACAAAGCCTAGGCCGCCGTCGGCTTGTGGGTGGTGGAGGCTTGTGGGGGAATAGGCGGGGACGGCTTTGATGTTGGTGCGGCCAATGTTGAGGCTTTGCCAGTAGCGCAGGGGGGTGGCGTCATCGAGTTCGGCGGCGACACGCTCGTTGGTGATGATTGTGGTAGTGGGGGTTCGTAGTTGGGTGATGTCTCTTGGTGAGAAGTGTTCGTAGTGGTGGTGGGTAATGAGGATGATGTCGGCGGGTGGGTGGGGTTGGTTGAGTTTCCAGGGGTTGATGTAGATGTGGTGCTGTCCAGAAATACGAAAGCTACCGTGGCCTAGCCAGTGAATATTCTCAATCATGTGGATGACCTCACAGGCGCGTTGATTTGACGGCATCAATATAGCAGATGCTGGTGTTTGGGCCAATTGACATGACGAACTTTTGCGGTTTTGTATCTCTATATGGAGGCTTGTGCTAGAATATAGCTTGTACACATGGAGATGAAAGGCACAGCGACATGACAAACGGCCCTAAATCTACGTCACGGTTACGGCAGATCAGAAGCCTGGGTAGTAAACCGCTTAACCGACCAGGTGAGGAGACGCCACCAGAGGAAGTAAAGGATACCCTGTGGTCGCCGCCACCGCTGGGGGGTATTGCGGACACCGGTCTGAATCTTCTTGGTTTGGCGGACTTGGTCCTCAAGGTGTTGTATTACGGTGGTGTGATGAGCGGTAAAAGGATCGCAGATGTAGTAAAGCTACCATACCAGAATGTGCTGGACGATGTGATGGAGTTTCTCAAGGCGGAACAGTACATCGAGATTCGTGGGGCTGGGGCGTTGGGTGCGTCTACCTATAATTATATGATTACGGACAAAGGGGCAGCGAAAGCGCGAGAAGCCCTGGAGCGTAGTCAGTATGCGGGGCCTGCACCGGTACCGGTTGGCGTTTATGTGGATGCGATGCATAAGCAGAACGACCGCAACAAGCAGGTGAACCAGCGCTTGTTGCGGCGCGTGATGGAGAATCTTGTTGTTTCTGACGAGATGTTGAGCAAGATTGGCCCGGCGATCAACTCCAAGCGGTCTATTTTCCTGTATGGCCCGCCTGGAAACGGTAAGACGACGCTTTCCGAGAAGATTGGGCGTTTGGTGCTGGGCGATGACATGTATATTCCCCATGCGATTGACGTTGACGGCCAAGTCATTCAGGTGTTTGACAGTGTGAACCACGAGATTTCTGACGACCAGACACCGAATCAATTGGGGACGGGTTTAGTGCCGGACCCGCGCTGGATTCGTATTAAACGCCCGATGATTATGGTGGGGGGTGAGTTGACGATGGACGGGTTGGACCTTGTGTACAACGATGTCAACAAGTATTACGAAGCGCCGTTTCAGGTGAAGGCAAATGGTGGCATGTTCCTGATTGACGACTTCGGTCGTCAGCAGGTGCGCCCGGTGGATCTGTTGAACCGCTGGATTGTGCCGCTTGAAAAGGGTGTGGACTTTCTTACGTTGGCGAATGGGCGCAAGATTGAGGTGCCGTTTTTCGTGATGATTGTATTTTCGACGAACCTGGACCCGAAGGATCTGGTGGATGAGGCGTTCCTGCGGCGTATCCGCTATAAGATTGAGGTCGGCAACCCATCTCTGGAGCATTTCGTCGAGATTTTTAAGATTATGTGTCGTATCATGCAGGTGCCTTACGATGAAAGGGGCATGAAGTACCTGATTCGTAAGTGGTATGTCAATGGCGACCGCGACTTCCGCAATGTGCATCCGCGTGACATTCTCTCCCAGTTGAAGGATATTGCGTCGTATAAGGAAGTTGAGCCGGAGATGATCCCGGAGTTGCTGGATGCTGCCTGCGAGTCGTATTTCGTTGAGCTTTAGTCAGCCATTATTGATGATCTTGCAAAATGCCTGAAAAACATAATGCCTCTCCCATCCCGCGACATTACTTGTTTACCTTGCAGGATGGGACGGTTGTTGTGCAGTGGGTGGCGCAAAAGGTGCAGGAGATCATGACGGGTGTGTTTCGCCCGTACACTGGGGCGGAGTACGGCCAGGCGATAACTAATGGGCAGTTGGATTGGCTGATTGAGCAGAAGTATGTCTCCCACTACACCTCTCGTTATGTGTGGCTGTTGCCAATAGTGTCATCGGGTGCGCCACCATCGCAGAGGGGTTCGCATCGTGTGCGGGCTTATTACATTATGACGACACTGCCAGCGGGACGTTTTGCGGAGGTGGAGCGGTTGCTGGCCGGCATCCCCAATTTGCCGGAAACTGCGGCTCGCCTGCATGACGAGAAGGTGGCTGTTTATGGCAATGAGAGCAGGCTCTTCCGAACGTTGCAGGATGCTGAGCAGGTTTTGTTGGCTTTGCAGCAGGCTGTGCCGGGCGTATTCGATGATGCGTTGGTCGCTGTGTTTGAGGTGGCGCTTGGGCGTCAGGCGGCGGATGGGGATGAGTTGAAGGTGGCGTTGTGGCCGGGTTTAGAGGATCTTGCTAAGACAGACACAATGTTGACGGCTGACAAGCGGGTTGTGATCGTGGGCAGTGTTCATCCTGAGCAGAAGACGGTCCTTTCTCAATTGTTTAGTGACGAGCTTGAGATGCAGGTGGTACACTGCCAAGATGGAAAGAGCGCTATCCCGGTGCTGGAGGATAACCCACCGACGCTGGCTGTGGTGGACCTGGATCTCCCGGATACCCATGGTTGGACCTTTATTCGTGACGTGCGCGAGATCCGGTCTCTGTCTGACCTCACGATATTGGTATTGTCGGACAACCCGAGTGATGAGGTGTTTACGCTGAAGGTGGCGAAGGTGGCCGGGTTCTTTTCCTATCCGCTAAATATGCGGGCGGTGCGGGAGAAGGTGTGGCTGTTGTTGCGGGATGGTGCGGGGTAGGCCGCAGCGTCCGTGGTGGTGAAATTGTTAGTGGTATTGTGGTGAGAATAAAATGGTGCTTTTACTTTTACCCGCAGTTTTGTTGGTTACGTTGATTATTTTGTTGGTGATATTGATTCAGGCTAGTGCAAAGCCTGTGCCGTGGTCACAGCACATACGGCGGGTACGCGCTGGTGTGCGGAACCAGGCGGAGTGGATGGCCCCTTCGTCTGTGGTGGCGCGTGTGCAGTCCGACTATAGAGCGGCGTTGGGTTGGCTGCAAGATACTGCCTTTGAGAAGCCGAACCCCTACCGTGCAGCTACCTATCTATGTGAAGATGCGTTGATTCGTTATCGCAAAGTTGCCACGCAACGGCATGGTGACGCGGTGTTCGTGGGTGTGTTGCGGGCGACGAATCGGTTGGAGGTTCGCCGTTTCAGTGAGAATGGAACCCGTTGTTTGGTGTTGGATCATCAGACTGAGCGGGTGATGGCGACTTATGATCGTGCGACTGGGCGGCGTGTGGGGACACAGGCACTTGAGGATGTGGTGCAGGTGGTGGCGATGGCCTATGATATACAGGCGGGTTGTTGGAAGATTGCGGAGGATGTGCAGCGGTTGCCGATTCGGTGGGCCGATGGTGCGACGCGCGATTGGTACCGAACACAGGTGGAGCCGTTGGCGAATGTGGGGCGGGATAGCTAATGGTATTTGACTGTTCTTTAGGGAACCGTTACACGGTATGATGGGGCAAACTTCCTGAAAACGTGGTGTAACACCTATGCAATTTGATGAGGCGAAAATCTACGTCAAGAGCGGTGACGGGGGAAACGGTATGAGTTCGTTCCGCCGCGAGAAGTATGTGCCGCGTGGTGGTCCGAATGGGGGCGACGGCGGCCACGGCGGTGCGGTGCGCTTACGGGTAGACCCTAAGATGAACACCCTGCTTTACTACCACAAAAATGTCCACTTTCGTGCCGATGGTGGCAACAAGGGCGGGGCATCTAACAAGACGGGGGCCAACGGCGAGGATGCTGTGTTGCGGGTGCCACCGGGAACTATCGTGCGTGATGCCGAGACCGATTTGGTGCTGGGTGATCTGGTGCGTGCGGATGATGAGGTTATTGTGGTAGAAGGTGGACGTGGCGGACGGGGTAATGCGCGTTTTGCGAGTTCGTCAAACCAAGCACCACGTATGGCGGAGAAGGGCGAACCGGGTGTGGAGCGTTGGTTGCGTTTGGAGTTGAAACTCATTGCGGATGTCGGGTTGGTGGGTGTACCGAATGCCGGTAAATCCACATTGTTGTCCGTGTTGACGAATGCCAAGCCGAAGATTGCGGCCTATCCATTCACCACGCTTGAGCCGAACTTGGGTGTTGTGGAATATGATGACCGAACGTTGGTGGTGGCGGATATTCCGGGGTTGATTGAGGGGGCAAGCCAGGGGGTTGGCCTGGGCCATTCCTTCTTGCGGCATGTGCAGCGGACGCGCTTGTTGGTGCATTTGCTGGATGGTATGAGTGATGACCCGATTGCGGACTACAATCAGATCAACATGGAGTTGGCGCTCTTTGATGAGGCGATGCGTGATAAGCCGCAGATTGTGGTTGTGACGAAGATGGATTTGCCGGATGTGAAGGAACTATGGGAGACAATCCGCGAGGAGTTGATGAAGGTTGGTGTGCGAAACGCGATAGCGATTTCGTCGGCGACGCACTTTAACACGCGAGAGCTTGTGGGGCGCGTATTCCATGAGTACGACCGATTGCCTCCGGTAGAACTCCCCATTGCGGCGGCGGTTTATGAACTCCCGGCGGATCGTTTTGCATTTGAGATACAGGACCAGGGCGGCGCGGGATTCCGCGTCGTGGGGGAGCGTATTGAGCGGGCAGCGGCGATGACCTACTGGGACAACGAAGAGGCGATTTTGCGCTTTCAGAAGATTCTGGAGACGATGGGTGTTTCTGACGCGTTGATTGAGGCTGGAGTGCAGGTGGGGGACACGGTACAGATTGGTGACTTTGAACTGGAGTGGTCGGATTGACAGCGCAAGCACAGCAGACAGAACGCGCACACCGTGTTGGTATCTTTGGGGGGTCGTTTAACCCGTTACACCAGGGGCATTTGATTGTTGCGGAGTTCGCGGCGGAGTCGATTCACCTTGATCTTGTGTTGTTTGTTCCGGTGGTGGACCCGCCACATAAGCGTGGTTCGGACCTGCTCCCGATTGACCATCGATGTCAGATGATTAGCATGGCGATTGAGCAGAACGACCGCTTTCAACTGTCGATGGTGGATGCGGAGCGCCCTGGCCCGCATTACTCGGTGGATACGGTGCAGATCATCGGGGGGCAGTACCCGGATAGCGATTTGTACTTTGTGATGGGGGGGGACTCGTTTCGGTCTTTCCCGGTCTGGCACGAGCCGCAAGAGATCATCAAACACAGTTGTTTGGCGGTGATGCGACGGCCATCTGCACGGCCTGTACAGCCGGATATGCACGATGCGATGCTGCCGGGCCTCAGTGACCGAATCGCGATGATTGAAGCGCCGCCGATAGGCATTTCGTCTACCCGTATTCGGGAGCAGTTGGGCGGTGGTAGGAGTGTGCGGTACCTCGTGCCAGATAATGTGCTAGATTACATTCATACTCACGAGTTATACCAGGGGTAGACCTATGCGAATGCAACACATTTGGGGCATCGTGGCGATGGCGATGCTTCTGTTGATGTTGGGTGCTGTTGGCGCTCAGGAGCCTGTGCCGACGTTGGTGCCACCGACACTGGTGCCGGTTGTTGATGATGGCTTGTCGGATGCGTTGGTAAGCGATTCTGCGCTGGGGCGGATTCAGGCTGAGGGACGGTTGCGGGTCGGTATTCTGTTCAATCAGCCGCCGTTTGGGGAGTTGAACATCCGTGGGGAGGTGGTTGGCTATGATGCGGACCTTGCACGGGCATTTGCAGAGGCCTGGGGTGTTGAGGTGGACTTTTTACAGGTGACACGACAGACGGCCCTCCCGCTGTTGACGGCGGGTGAGGTGGATATGTTGATTGCGGCGCAGGTACATCAGCGGTTGCTGGACGCACAGGTCGAGTTTAGTTTGACTTACTACCAGGGGGAACAGGCGATGATGGTTCGCCTGGACGATGGCGCACAGTCCCCGGCAGATCTGAATGGTCGGCGGGTGGGGGTGGTGATGGGGACGCCGGACGAGCAGGCCGCAGCCTACTGGCAGGCGCGAAATGGGGTTCGTGCGGAGTTACGGGCTTATTTGACTATTGATCAGGCGTTGGTGGGGCTGGCGAACGGTGAGGTGGATGGGGTCATTGGCAAGCGGTATCGCCTGCGTGATTTGGTTCAGCCGGATGCGTTACGGGTGCTGGACCAAGGTGTGCAGCCGGAGCCATATGCGGTAGCGATGCGGCGGCAGGACGTAAATCTGCGGAATCTCGTTAATCGGACGTTGCAGTATCTGGCGGCGACGGGACGTCTTGAGGATATTCACAGTGAGCATTTCCCGTCACGGTATCCAGAGGGGATGATCCCAATTTGGGAGGGGTTGGGCGATAGCGCCCCCACGCCGGGTAGCTACGGCGCGGATATTCCTTATCCACAGTTTTACCGGGTACCGCAGATTCAAGCAAATGGGGTGTTACGGGTGGCGGGGGTGCCGCAGCCGATCCCAGACAGCCCTGAGGCGGCTCGCCGGGTGGCGACTGTGAATGCGTTACTGGCGGAGGCGTTGGCGGCACGGTGGGGGGTGCGCGTGGTGTATGTGAATACGGGCGATCCGTTGGGTGCTGTGGAGCGGGGTGAGGCGGACCTTGCGTTGGGTGTGCGCCCGACATGGGACGCGGCGAACCGGGTGGACTTCACGAGTGTGTATTTGTTGCGGGGTAAGCGGTTGATGACGACTGTGCGTGATGACTTCACCAGTCTTGCGGAGTTACGGGGGAAGTGGGTGGGGGTGTTTGCGAGTGAACCGGGGACGGCAGGGCAGGTCCGGGCGTTGGGTGAGGAGGTGAACGCGGTGTTGCGAACGTTTACGATCACGGACGACAGCGCGGTGGCCCTGGAGATGGTGGAGGAGAACAATGTGGATGCTGTGTTTGGGGACAGTGTGCGGCTGTTGCCGTTTGTGCAGGCGGACCCGGAGACGCTGAAACTCTCTGATCGCTGTGCAGCCTGCGACCCGTGGTATACGCGGGAGTATTATGGGGCGGCGGTCCCACGAAACGATATCGACTTCCGCTTGTTTGTGGAGTATACGATGCAGGAACTGTGGTTGGATGGCACGATGCGAACGGTGTTGGAGCCGGTTACGGTAAACGGGCAGACGGTGACGCCGGATATTTGGCCGGGGCCAGCGGAGTACATGGGTGTTTCGTTGAGTGGCTAAATAATCGTTTTTAGATGAGAAGAAAACGGGACATTTGTGTAATGTGTGTCCCGTTTTTTGTTTGGGGTTAGTCGTAGCGGGGTAGCTGCTCGTCTGGGCGGGCCGCGTCGAACAGCATCCAGTAGAGTGGACGCTCTCGCGGGACACCTTCCGGCAAGACGATACTGTAGGCGACACGCTCGTCCCGCTGGTCAATCAGTATGGGTTGGGCGAAGTTCAGGTTCCACAAGAACAACGGCCCAATGTCGGCGCGTGATTGTGCGATCTGAATGGCACGTAGGGTGTAGTTGGCTTGGTCCCACTTGGAGTTGTAGGTCATCCAGATTTGCGGCGGTTCGCCGGGCAGTCCTTCCCAGGTGGCCCAGCCGAACTCTGTAAGCCACATTTGGGTGTCGCTGTGGCCGGCTGCGACCATGATCTCGCGGTAGTCATCGAGGGTGTCCAGGTAGAAGAACTGTGGTGCGTCGTCCCAACCGCGCTCGTCGGAGAGGTCGCAGCAACGGGCGTCTGGTGGGTTGCCCCAACCGTAGGGGTGAACACCAACGGCGATGCCGTCATAGTTGGCAAGCCCGGCGGCGTACATTTCACGGAGGAAGGCGCGATCATCACGGGTGAATTCGCTGTCGCCTGTGGGCGCTAACCCCGCTGAGACTACCATGATGTTTGGGTCGTAGGCCTTCACGGCACGGTATCCAGCGTCGAAGTAGCGCATGTAGGCGGCCCCTGTTATCGGCTGGCCGCGCCACTCGCGGGCGAGGTTTGGCTCGTTCCAGATCTCGACGGCGGCGATGGCCCCGTTGGTCTCGGTTAACAGCAGCGAGATAAAGTTTGCGAGGGCCTGCGGGTCGTTAGGTGGGCCGTCCTCGGTGAGGTCGCTACGTGCCCAGTCTGGGGCCTTGGCGATGCTTACTAGCACGTTGACCTGGCGCTGTAGGCGAATTTGTTCGATAAATGTCTCGATACGTCGTAACTCTTGGTTGACCTCGCTGGGGCTGCTTGGCTGGTAGAGGTTCCAGGCGATTTGTAGTTTAACCCATCCTAATTGTAGGTCATCCTCTACCTGATTTAAGGCTTCCGCCTTGTCGTCATTGGTAAGGAAGGACTCAATCTGGATGCCGACATTGCTGGTGTCCAGGTTGGGGATGAGGGTGCCAGTGGGCAGCGGAATATCTGTGGCCTCAAGGATGGGTGCAGGAGTGTCTGTTGGCTCCGTCTGTGGGACGGCGGTGGTCGCTGGCGACGGTGGTGTCGTTGGTGCTGGCGTGTTGGTTGCAGGCGGGACGTAATCGTCACCGATGATGGACCCGATAAAGGTTACAGTTGGGCCAGGGGTTAGCGTAGGGGTATCGTCTGTGGGTTGAATGATCTGGTCAGTCGGTAGGGCAACAGCAGACGCCTGTGCGACGTTGGCCGTTATCGCCTCGGTGGCTGCCTCCCCTGGGGTGGGGGTGACGTAGATCACGACAGGGTTGGCCTGAGCGCATCCCACTAACAGCAGCACAAGAGCAAGTACAGATGTTGTAATCTTTGTGTTCATCATGGAAAGCATGGTATCACATGGTCTGTAGCAGAAGCATAAAAATTCGGTAAACGTAGGGTAGGCGTATTGCGAACAGATGTGCTACACTTAAAATTCAGTATGGTTCTATTTGACAGGTTGTGGTTTTGCCTCTTAGAATTGGGCCACTTTACTCACCTATCCCCAAAATCAAATTCACAGAAACCCCTATGAGGCGAACGACGTTATGACGATTGGTGCCGTCCGTAAAATCAATATTGACCAGGAGATGCGTGAATCGTATCTCGATTATGCGATGAGTGTGATTGTCTCGCGTGCATTGCCAGATGCGCGTGATGGGCTGAAGCCGGTTCACCGTCGTATTCTGTACGCGATGTATGATATGGGGTTACGCAATAACACGCCACATCGCAAGAGTGCCCGTATTGTCGGGGAGGTGTTGGGAAAGTATCACCCGCATGGTGACGCGGCGGTTTATGACACGATGGTTCGCTTGGCGCAGGATTTCTCGATGCGCTATATGCTGGTGGATGGACAGGGCAACTTCGGCAGTATTGATGGAGACAGCGCGGCGGCGATGCGCTACACCGAAGCGCGAATGGCGGCGATGGGCGAGGAGTTGCTGGTCGATATTGACAAGGATACTGTCACGTTCGTTGAGAACTTTGATGGTAGCCTGGAAGAACCGGCAGTTCTGCCCTCAAGCGTGCCAAACTTACTGGTCAATGGTGCCTCGGGGATTGCGGTGGGGATGTCCACGAGTATCCCGCCGCATAACTTGGTGGAGGTATGCCAGGCGCTTGAGTACATGCTCAATAACTGGGAGACGCTGGACGACATCACGACTGAGGATTTGATGACGTTCATTCAGGGGCCGGACTTCCCCACGGGGGGGTTGGTGTACCGACATAAGGATGGCCTTAAGACCGATAACGATACGTTGCTGACGGCATATGCTACTGGGCGTGGCAAGATCACTGTGCGGGCGAAGGTCTACGTGGAGGATATTGGGCGTGGGCGTTCGCAGGTTATCATTACGGAGCTACCGTACCAGACGAACAAATCCAGCTTGATCGAGCGGATTGCCTCGTTGGTGCGTGACGGACGCATTGAGGGAATTACGGACTTGCGAGATGAGTCTGACCGTCAGGGGTTGCGGATCGTTATTCAGTTGGGGCGCGGCTCAGATTCCAACGAGATTATCAGCGCGTTGTTCAAGCTCACGCCGTTGCAGGATACGTTCAGCATCAATATGTTGGCGTTGGTCAACGGACAGCCGCGTGTACTTAGCCTGAAGCAGGCGTTGAAGGTCTACATTGACCATCGCTTAGAGGTGATCCGGCGGCGCAGTGAATACGAGCTAGAAAAGGCAAAGGCACGGGCGCATATCCTGGAGGGGTTGCTGAAGGCGCTGGATGACTTGGATAATGCCATTGCCATTATCCGTAAGTCGCGCCGGGTGGATACGGCCCGCACGAACTTGATGCGCGAACTTAAGGTAACGGAGCTACAGGCGCAGGCGATTCTTGATATGCAGTTACGGCGGTTGGCGGCATTGGAGCGCAAGAAGATCGAGGAGGAGTACGCGGAACTGGTGGTGCGTATTGCGTATTTGGAGGGATTGCTGCAAAGTGATTTGCAGATGCGCGATGTTGTGAAGGGCGAACTGGCCGAGAAGCTGGAAGCGTACTATGAGCCACGGCGCTCGATTATTGTGGATGAGATTGGCACGGCGAAGGTGAGCGCGGCAGACTTCATGGTGCCGGAGGAGGATTTGTGGTTGACGGTGACGACGACGGGCAAGGTCGCGGCGTTGAACACTGAGGAACCGCCCCGCCCGACGACCTCGGACAAGGAGCCGCCCCGTTTTATTCTGCAATCTACAACACAGCAGACATTATACTTGTTCACGAGCCGGGGTGCTGCTGCCACAATCCCGGTCCAGCAGATTGGCATCGTGGGCGCACCTGCTGACGGGACGGCTTTTGCGGACTTGTGTAGCTTGAGCAGTGATGAAACGATCGTGGGTGGGGTGAGCTTACCGGCGGCGATTGGTGAGGGTTATTTGTTCTTGTCTACTCGCAGCGATCAGGTCAAGCGATTGCGACTTGGGGATTTGCCGGGGCTGACGAACAAGGTGTTCACGGTGATGAAGGTGGATGATGATGACGCGCTAGGCTGGGTTTTCCCGACTACGGGCGAAAATGAGGTCATGCTGGTGACGATGGCAGGACAGGCGATTCGGTTCGAGGAGGATAATGTGCGCCCAACTGGGTTACCTTCTGGTGGGGTGCGCGGCGTGAAGCTCCAGGGTGAGGGAGATGGGATTGTGGGGGCGTTCGTGCTACCCGACAACAGCCGTGAGAATCAACTGGTGTGGAATATCACCGACGATGGGATTGCGAAGGTTTCCCCGCTGACTGAGTACCCTACCCAGGGCCGTGCAGGGCAAGGGGTTATCAGTATGCGCTTGCCGGAGATGAGCGTGGGTGTGGTCGCGGCAGCCGTTGGGCATCCAGACGATAATATCATCGTGTTGACGACGAAGGATAAACCAAAGTACATGCGAATTGGTTTGGCGGAGATGGTCAAACGAGGCCGGGTGGGGTATGGTGAGCGGGTGATCGCGATGAGGGACAGCGAACAGGTTGCCGGGGTTGTCATGTATCAGGCGGCGGTGGAACTCGTGGTTTCAGCGGACGTTGAGCCAGGTGCGTGAGGGTGGCATCGTAACGTGGGGCGAGTTGTGACCAGTTGTACTGTGCCATCAACGGTTGTAGGTTGGTATTGAGTGCCGTTTCCCCCCGAAGGTGGCGAAGTAGCAGGCCCGCGAGTGCGTGGTCGCCACGATAGAGGCAGGTATTGTGGGCGGCAGTGGGAAGCAGGTGCGGATAGTTGAGGCGATGCGGTAGGATGGGGGTGCAGCCGCAGTAGATCGCCTCTACGACTGATACGCCGAAAAACTCTTGTATGGCCGTGCTGACAACGTAGTCTGCTTCCCACAGCAGGCGGGCATAGTCGGCAAAGTGGGGTTGATAGCCGTAAGCAACCAATCGTGGGCCTAGTTTGTCGCGTATAGCCTGAAATGCGGTGGTGTTGTGTGCGGTTTGTTCACCGACGATGGCGACACGGAATTCTACATTGGCGGAGATGAG
The DNA here is from genome assembly GCA_964462905.1 of uncultured Anaerolineaceae bacterium. Lineage (GTDB taxonomy): Bacteria > Chloroflexota > Anaerolineae > Aggregatilineales > Phototrophicaceae > DAOTTY01. The sequence goes on along the minus strand of CAYWZS010000008.1, from coordinate 13,034 downwards.
TTGTTCCAGGGCACGGAAAAACGCCGCCGGATTTTTGTCCTCTTCCCAACGGTGATTCCAGACAATCAGCGGCGGTTGGTCCGCTTTTTTGCCGGATTGATGGGTGTCGTAGCGGGTGAGGTCTATCCCGACAGGTAAGACGGCGGCACGTTGTCGTAGTGGCTCGATAGTGTCTAGCTCGTTCAAGTCGTAGAAGTGTTTCAACATGCGAGGGAGTTCGTTGAAGAAGGCCTCTAGGTGATAGCGGCTGTTGAAGAGGAGTTGGTCTGCTGCGAGGGCGCTGATGTAGTTCACGAATCCATAGCGCCAGCCGTGGTGTTGACGGCTATTTTGGGGGTAGGTGAGTTGGTTTTCGTGGAGGTAAAGGGCGAGGGGGCCGGTGTAGCCTGTAAGGGCGCGGAAGGTAGCGACATTCATCATGCCCGAGGCGAGAACGGCATCGGGGGTGGGGTGTGCGCTAAATGCCCGTGCGAGTGTTATTGCGCCGCCTTGCATTCGCCACTTCCAGGCCTGGGCGGGGAGTGTGAGCAGGGTGATGTTGTGGGTGGTGTGCGCTATATAACCCTCTGCCCATTGACGATGACTGCCGCCGAAATATGGCTCTAGCAGGGTGACGCTCATGCGCTTTGTTTGGCGCGAATGCCTTCGGCAATTTGTTGAAGCTCTGGTGTGGGGTCAGCGTCCTCAATTTGTTTGAGTTCCACACAGAGGCGGTCATAAGCGGTCAGGGCGTCGTCAAACATGCCTAATTCTTCGTAGAGACGCATGATGTGCTCAACAAGTTCTTCACGGTTGGGGTTTGTCAACGCGGAGCGCAGATAAAGACCCAGGGCATGTTCGGTTTCATTGGGGTTGTCTGAGGTGTTTGCCAGGGCAACCAGTGCCTCACCGTAGGTTTGTAGGAGGGCTGTGCGGCGCTCCGACACCCAGGGGGCATCCAGCGAGCGCAGGAACTGTCCCCTGTATAGGGAAACGGCCCTGGTCAGAGTGTTGCGAACCTGATCTCTGTTCGCAACGCCTGCTTCCTGTACGAGTTTGGAGAAGTTCATGGCGTCGTAGACGAGTTCGATGTCTGGCGAGATACGGTAATAGCCGGACCAGTAAGAGGTGAGGTCGATTCCTAAAACCTCGTTAACCTTACGCTTGGTAACGTGGAATACGTTTGTTGCCTCGCGAACGGGGAGGTTCGGCCAGAATATCTCAAAGATGTCGTTGCGGGTGGTCATCCCTCGGTCTACTACATAGAAGAACAAGGCACGCGGCAGGTGGCCGTCCCATTGGGTGATCTCCGTGCCGTTGAGCAACACACGTCCCTCGCCAAAGGCGTGGACTTCCAGCAATGCGGGGGCATCTGCATCGCGGACATAGTCGCAGAGCATTAACTCGGTGTCGGTGGGGATCATCGTCATCATGTATTGTTGGTCCAGGTTGTGCCAGATGAAACGCGGCACGACGCGGGCGAATAGGATCAGACGTTTGTTGTTGCTTTCGTCCAGAAACGTCTTAGACAAGCTGGCAACGAACGTGTCCAGCGCATCGGCTTCTAGGTTGTCGCATTCGTCAAGGATCATGGTGTTGACGTTGGACAGGTCGCTGGCGGCTTGGACGGAGATGGTTTCGTCAAGCTGTTGTTGGGCGGCTTGCAGCGTGAGGTCTGTTCCATCGAAGCGGTGATAGACCGTATGCGGGAGGTCCATGAGTTTCCAGATGACGGTGCGTTGCCCCCGGTAGTTGGGGTGAACAACGATAATCGGGGCGTTTAGGTCGGCGATCTGATCTTGGACGAGCGAGCTGTAAATATTGTTCATGAGAGGTCCTGATGCGATTAGACAGGCATCCACAGAACAAGATGTTAAGTGGATATTTAGTCCCTAGTATACCACTTTCTTGGATAATCCCAACTAAGTTGTTCGGGACGGGGTTAACCTAGCCTGCGTGATGACGGCGAGCTTCAACAACATTGGGAATATTGGAGACTCTCCCCAGTATTTTTGTGAGTTGTTGTAGGTGTTTCAGTTCCATTGTGACGTTAAAGGTGGCGATGTCGTGTTGGGTGGATACATTGACTGTGGACATGTTGATGCGCTCCTCGGCGATGGCGGAACTAATGTCACGCATGAGGCCTTCCCGGTCGAATGCAATGATTTCCACATGAACGGTGTAACACTGTTTGTCGTCCTCGGCGGACCAGCTTACATCCACCAGGCGCTCTGGCTCGGATGTTGCCATCACATTGGGGCAGTCGGTACGGTGGACGGTCACGCCCCGTCCACGGGTGATGAACCCCACAATATCATCGCCTATAACGGGCTGGCAGCAGCGGGCGAGGTTGACGAGGAACCCACCTGCCCCCAGCACTTGAATGCCGTTGGTGCCAGGTTTGGGCTTAATCCGCATAGCGGGTTTGGTTGTGGTTTTTTTGGACTGCTCAAGTTCCTGGGTGCAGTCTAGGATGCGCCCGTCGATCTGGGCGGCGTTGATGTCGCCTGCGCCGATAGCTGCGAAGAAGTCGTCCAGTTGGTCAAAGTCGAATTGTTTGGCGACGGACTCAAAGGTCATGGTTTTGCTGACGCCGAGCTTTTTCATCTCGTGGTCCAGCAAGGCACGACCGGATGAGATGTTGTTATCTCGGTTTTGTTTGCGGAACCAGTGGCGGATTTTGGTGCGGGCACGGTTGGTCTTGACGTAGCCGAGGTCCGGGTTTAACCAGTCCAGGCTGGGGCCGCCTCGTTTAGCGGTGATAATGTCTACTTGGTCGCCGATTTTAAGCTGGTAGTTTAGGCTGACGAGGCGCCCCTGGATTTTTGCGCCCCGGCAACGGTGGCCGATCTCTGTATGGACGTGATAGGCGAAGTCGATGGCGGTTGCGCCTTCTGGCAGGTCGATAATGTCACCCTTGGGGGTAAATGCGTAGACTCGGTTCTCAAAGACTTGTGACTTCATGTGCTCTATGAAGGTTTTGGCGTCCTCACTACCCTCCAGGCCCATCTCCATGAGGCGGCGGAAGTAGCTGATACGGTCGTTAAATTTGGCGTCGGTTGCGGCGTTCCCCTCTTTGTAGCGCCAATGGGCCGCAACGCCATATTCTGCATGTTCGTGCATGTCCCAGGTGCGGATTTGTACCTCGACAGTTCGCCCTTTGTCGTCTAGGACAGCGGTGTGTAGGCTTTGGTAGAAGTTGTCTTTGGGGGAGGCGATGTAGTCATCGAATTCGCCAGGGATAGGCCGCCATTTGTTGTGGGCAATGCCGAGCACCTGGTAACACTGTGGGATTGTTTCGACGATGACACGCACGGCTCGCACGTCGTATACCTCGCGGAAGGGGACATCCTTGCGGACCATTTTCTTGTAGATGCTGTAGATGTGTTTGGGGCGTCCGCTGATGTCTGCGTTGTGGATGCCGTTTTTAACGAGTTCTTCTTCCAGGCACGAGACGATGTGGTCCATATAGGCTTCACGGTCGGCGCGACGTTCGTCCAGGTTGCCGGCGATCGTGCGGTAGGCGTCATGTTCTAGGTAGCGGAAGGCGAGGTCTTCGAGTTCCCACTTGAGTTGCCAGATGCCCAGGCGGTTTGCCAGTGGCGCGAAAATCTCCATCGTTTCGCGGGCCTTCTGGATTTGCTTGTGGGGGGGCATGTGCCCTAGTGTCCGCATATTGTGAAGGCGGTCCGCAAGTTTGATGAGTACGACACGCACATCGTCGCCGACGGTCATAAGCATTCGTCGGAAGTATTCTAGTTCTAGCTGGCGTTTGACCTCATCTTTGTTGTGACGGTTGATCTCGTGCTTTTCGACGCGAATGGGTAGGGCGTCTAATTTGGTGACGCCGTCAACAAGGTTGGCGATGGTGGCGTTGAACTGTGCCTCGACCTCTTCATAGGTGACGGGTGTGTCCTCGATGATGTCGTGCATGAGGGCGGCAGCAATGGTTTCTGCGTCCATCATGTGCATGTCGGCTAGGATGAGGGCGACGGCCTCGCAGTGTGTAAAGTACGGCTCGCCTGATTTGCGGAATTGTCCTTCGTGTTCTTTCTGTGCCTTGTGATAGGCGCGGTCAATTATTTCGTAGTCAACGGGGGAGAGATTGGGTAGTGCGTCGAGAAGGGACTGCAAGGGCATGGCACGTGCCTGCTAGACTTTTAATATGGTTAAACTTGATTTTACACGAACTTGGGTGAGAATTTCTATAAGCAACGCTAAAGATGCCTTAATTGGCTTGCGGGGCGACGACTTCCACTGTTAGATTGGCACGAATGGTGGCAGTAAGAAAGCGGAGAACATGGCAGATTTGTTGAGTGTGGAACAGGCGTTGGCGCAGATCTTGGTACGGTTGCCTGCGGCGTCTGTGGAGCAGATTGAAGTTGAGGATGTGCGGGGGCGTGTGTTGGCGACGGACATTGTTGCCCCAATTGACCTGCCGATTTTTGCAAATTCTGCGATGGATGGGTTTGCTGTGCGGAGTGAGGATGTGTCTCCGGGGGTGAAACTGACGGTTGTGATGGATATTCCGGCGGGGGTTGCGCCGCCACAGGTGTTGGGGCGCGGGGAAGCTGCACGCATTATGACGGGTGCGCCGTTACCTGACGGCGCGGATGCGGTGGTTCCGGTTGAGCGAACTGATGCACAATTTGCAATTGAGGAACCGATTGACTTGGGAGCACGGGTTGAGGTGCGGGATGCCGTGAGGCAGGGGAGCAATGTTCGGCAGGTGGGTGAGAATGTGAAGCGTGGTACGCCCGTTTTGGACGCAGGAACGGTGTTGCGTCCACAGGATGTGGGGATGTTAGTGGGTTTGGGGGCGCGTTATGTCTCGGTATATCGTGTGCCGCGAGTTGTGATATTGGGGACGGGGGACGAGTTGGTGGGGCCGGGTGAACCGCTGACGCCGGGTAAAATTCGCGATACCAACAGTTATACTGTTGCGGGGTTGGTGCAGGATTTAGGGGGCGAGGCTGTGCGGTTTCCACCAGCAAAGGACACGGTTGCCAGTGTGCGGGCGCTGTTTGAGCAGGCGCTTGCGGAAAAGCCGGATATGATCGTGAGTACGGCGGGGGTGAGTGTGGGGGTGTTTGATGTGGTGCGGACGGTCCTGGACGAGCTTGGGGAGATTGGTTTTTGGCGGGTGAATGTGCGACCGGGGAAGCCGTTGGCGTTTGGGGAGGTGCGTGGGGTGCCGTTTTTCGGGCTACCGGGAAACCCGGTTTCCGCGATGGTGACGTTTGATGTGTTTGTGCGTCCGGCGCTGCGGCGGTTGATGGGCTTGCCGCCGGAGGCTGCCCCGCAGACAACGGCCATCACGGGGGAAGCGATACAGTCTGACGGGCGACGGACCTATGTGCGGGTGCGCCTGCGGCGTGAGGGTGAGGATTGGGTGGCCGTTACAACCGGGACCCAGAGCAGTGGGGCGCTGATGTCGATGGTGCTGGCGGATGGCCTGTTAATTATCCCTGAGGGGCAGACGGCGGTGCCTGCCGGGGCAAGATTGCCTGTGCGTTTGTTACGGAATTTGAATTATGCGATATAGTTAAGGGCAGTGAGGCAAAGGCACGGTGAGGAGTACCGACTGATGACGATTCAACTGCAATGGCCTGTCGATTCCAAACGAATCATCGAATACTTTCTACAAAACTCCGAATATTGGGGGAATTTCGAGTATACCGGGATAGATGACGCGACGCATCCTTACCCCGGCAACGACGGTGTGAGTATTGAGGCGACTTTCAAGGGGGATGTGGTGGCCTGCGCGGACGGGGTGGTGAAGGTTGTCGAACTGCCGGGTGACGTGCGCCCCAACGGGAATACGGTGATACTAGAACATAAGACTGACGGTGCGACCTACCAGACAATTTACTGCCACCTGTTCAAGATTGGTGTTGTGGTTGGGCAGGGGGTTAAGGCGGGGGAGGTTATTGCGACGGCGGATAGTTCTGGCAGTGTGATCGGTAGCCAGTTGCGGCTTGTTGTGCGAAAGGTGGGGGCATCGGCGGGGGGCGAAACGGTTTTTCAGACGCCGGACGGACGCAGTATTACGCTTATGAATGATACCGTAGACCCGGCAGATTATCTTAACCCAGCGCCAGAGGAACGGTACGCACAGCCTGCGCGTACCGCCAGCACATTTAAGGACGATCTCAACATTCGTAGCGGACCGGGCACGAACTTTGGTGTGATGTACACGGCTCCTAAGGGGGATGAGCTTGCTGTGCAAGGGATTAGTGAGGACAGCAAGTGGTATAAGATCCTGCATGATGAGCGAGAGGGGTGGGGCTTCACGGAATACATTGACTTTGTGGGGGATGAGGCCGAGTTAGATGTGATTGAGTATGTATATACGGTTCCCGTGCAAGAGCCGGACTTTCCGTTACGGGGGTTGCACGACGGCCAGCCGCGTTATCATGAGCCGGACAGCGCGGCGCAGTGGATGGTGAAGAACGGTGTGCAGGGTTGGGCAGTGGATATGGCCTATTGCCTAGACCCGAATCTACTAGATAAGCTGTACCCGGATGAGTGTGCGCCGCAGGCTAGCACTGATTACACCTATGCTGCGAATGCGGGGGTGCGGGTTATTATCCGTTGGAACTTCTCGTTTGCGAAGTCTGAGGGGGGTGGGGGTACGTTTGGTGACCCATCTAACGATGATCGGCTCATCGAGTGGATGGCGCGGGGGATTAAACATAGCAAGGGGGTTTGGGGGCATATCATCGGCAACGAGCCGAACCGTGCTGGGGAGAATCATGATTACGTGGGTGGGGGGAATATCGGGACGCCGATCACACCACAACGTATCGCTCATATTGTGAAGGGGGTGAAGAAGCTGGTTGGGCCGGACCATCGTATCTCGCCGCCTGCATTGGACGGGACGAACACCGAAGCGTATTTCGCGTATCGCAAGCCGATTGACGTGCCGGATAACTTCTACAAGGCATTATTGGATGCGCTGGACCCGCAAGATGTCGATTGGATTGCGCTACATGGGTATTCCCGTGGGAGCCAGGATGACCCGGCGAACGATGCGAAGTTTGGGAATGCCCCGTTACTGTGGCAGTATTTTGGCTTCCGTATGTGGGAACCGTTCGCGCAGATTTTGCGGGAGAAAGGGCCGGACTGGGAACGTTTGCCGATTGTTATTACGGAGACGAACCACCTGAAGGTGGGCGGTGTATGGAATGCAGCGAACCACAACGGCTGGGACGACAACTCTGATGGTGCGAACTGGATTCGTAAGGCATATGACTACGTTCAAAGGTGGAACCAACAGCCGAACGACCAGTATGTGCATGGGCTGGTGTTGTACCGGTTGTCGCAGGACGAGTGGGAAATTGAGAACAAGCCCGGTTTACTTGGGGCGTTGCGGCAGAGTGGGGAGAATCCGCTGTAGCTGGTATGTATTGAATGATGTGATTATGCCGCGTCCGAAAAGATGTGGACGCGGCGTTTTTTTTAGTACTGGACGGTGACGGGGGTGCCGACTTCGGCAAAGTCGTAGAACCACTTGGCGTCGACATTGGTGAGGTTGACACAACCGTGGCTCATGGGTTGGCCGAAGTTGTCGTGCCAGTATGCGCCGTGGAGCGCGTAGCCCTGGTAGAAGTACAGCACCCATTCCACATTAGGGAGCCAGTAGCCGGGGCCGCTCATGGTTTGGGAGCGGACTTTTGTGCGAACGGTGAAGTTGCCCTGGACGGTTGGGGTGGCGGGTAGTCCGTTTGAGGAAACTGCCTCGTACATCAGGACGCCTTTCTCGTAGGCGTAGACACGGGAGTTACTGAGGTCTACGACAATCTCGCGGCCCTGGTTTACGACAGGCGCGGGGTCTGGGTAGAGCAGGGCTTCAACAGCGGCGGCATCGGCACCGTTGGGGATAATTAACTGTTGGCCGACGAGGATACGGTCGGGGTTGGCGAGGTTGTTGGCGGCGAGTAGCAGGTTGACGTTGATGCCGTAGCGCCGTGCAATTGCGGAGGCGTACTCTCCGGCCTGTACCGTGTGAACCAGCGGCTCAACCTCATTGTTGGGTGCGGCCTCAGCTTGGGGGACAGCCACAGGGGCGTTCTGTGCTTGTGCAACGGCGACGGCGGGCGCTTCGACGGGTGTGACGGCCTCATAGCGAATGAGGAGTTGTTGCCCGGAGAGGATGCGATTTGGATTTGCCAGGCCGTTTAGCTCGATCAGGGCTTGCTCGGTGGTTTCGTACTGTTGGGCGATGCTGCGTAGGTTCTCGCCACGGGTGATGGTGTGATAGATCGGCTCGGTTGCCTCGGCAGACAGCGCAAGATCGCCAGCGCCGGGTTGTGCTGGGAGGATGTTTTCTGCGCCGGGTTGGGGTGGGACCGTCGCTTCGTTGTTGGGAACGATAATTACCTCAACAGGTGCTTCAACTTCTGGGTTGGCTGGTTGTGCGGCGGTGGCAGGCGGGATGGTTTCGGCTACAACTGTGCCAGGGATGACAAGTGACTGACCTGCGAGGATACGCGAGGTGTTGGCGATATTGTTGGCGGCGGCGAGTTCGGCAGTTGTGAGGCCGTATTGGAGTGCAATTCGATATAGGTTCTCGCCGGGTTGTACGACGTGAACTGTCTGGTTGGTGGTGTTGTCCTGTGCGTTGAGCGCCGCGAGCGGCAGCAGGTACAGCGTTAGAAATAGGATGGTTAGGCGTTTCATACAGGGTTGACCCTCTTAGATGAGTTTGACATTAACGATTTTAGTTATAACACAGATGGCGGATTTTCCCATTTGAATCGGCCAACTCTTTGCTGCTGCAATTGCTGTGGGTGGGGTTTGTCTGTAAAATCGAAGTCACTTTGTTGGAAGCAAAGGGCTACAAAACTATGTTGCTACGCCTTTACCGCCTCACCGACAAAATAGGGGTCGTTTTTCTAAAGTTATTCGCGGCCAGTGGCTTGTTCGTGCTGGAAGGTGTTTCGTTGACTGTGCGGGGGACACGCGGTGGCCTGTTTGGGTTGGTGGCGTGGCTGTGGCGCTGGTTAATGCGGGTGTTGCGGTTTGTGTGGCGTGTGGTACGGACGGTGGCTGGGTGGGTCGCAGGGCTGGTGACGACGCTCGTAGGGGCTATCCTGCGTTTGTTGGGGCGTGGGGGACGGGTCGCGGCGACTGCGGCCACACGCGGGTTAGGGGTTGTTGGCTCTGGTATTCGCGGGTCACGGGGGAATATGGCGCGGCGCGCAGAGGCCAATGATGCTCGTAATGAGATGGAGGTTGGGCTGGTTGAGGACCCGCTACGCACCCAGAACCGAACCCTTAGCATGTTGGTGGTCGTTATGGGTTTTGTATTGGTGGGTGCGCTGATCTGGTTTACATCGTTGGGGCCGGGGCGTAATGCGGCATCCGCGAATGTTCCAGTCGCGGTGCTTCCCAATGACGGGTCGGAGATCAGTTTTGCCCAGGACCTTACGCCGACGGCAACCGTGGCTTCGCTGGTGAACACGCCTGTTCCCACGGCAACGGCTATTCCTTCGATTCTTGAAGTGCGGGGAAGCCTGGCGTATGTCGCCCGTGAGCGCGGGCAAACCGATATCTGGGCGGTGAATGTGGGGAGTTCTAACCCGGTACGTGTCACGAATGATCCCGCAGATGAGCGCGACCCGGCTTTTTCGCCGGATGGACGGCGATTGGCCTACGCGGGGCGGCAGGATGATAACTGGGAACTGTATGTGTTGGACCTTGCGACAGGGGAAACCACGCGGTTGACCTATGATCTGTCGTTCCAGGGGAATCCGGCGTGGTCGCCGGATGGGGTATTTCTGGTATATGAGAGCTACCAGGGTAATAATTTGGACCTGTATGTGGTCCCTGTGGATGGTTCGTCGTTGCCGCAGCGTTTGACCGACCATCCGGGTCCAGATTTCTCTCCGGCGTGGTCGCCGGACGGACGGCGGATCGCGTTTGTGTCTTGGCGAAATGGACAACAGGACATTTACATTTATTCGTTGAATGATGGGACCGCGACGAATTTGACGAACACACCAACCCGCCACGAAGAAGCCCCGGCATGGTCGCCGGGTGAGGGCGAACTTGTGGCGTACAGTGCGTTGGATGAGGGGATTGAGAAGGTGTTCGTCAAGACGGCGAACGACCCTAACGCGGACGCACAGGTTTTGGAGCGTGGACGCACCCCGGCATGGTCACCAGACGGGGCGAGTCTGGTGTTTGCGGTGGATTCGGCTGACAGCGCACATCTTGTCGCCAGTCCGTTTACGGAGGTGGGGGTTGCGACTGAGATTATCCCGGTGTTGCGCGGCTCGTATGACCCGGTGTGGACGTCTGCCCCGCTGCCTGCGTCGATTGTGAACGCAGGGTTGGGTCCGGCGGTGCCGAATGCGTTGTATGTTGAGCAGGTTGTAGAATTTGAGAGTGACCCGCCGCTGCGCCTGGATACACTGGTTGGGGTGGAGGCTCCGAACCCGGTGCTGAACGACCAAGTGAACGATTCGTTTAACGCGCTGCGTGAGCATGTACTGGCGCGTGTTGGCTATGATTTTCTGGGGGAACTCCAGGATGCCTTCTGGCGCATTGACCGTCCGCCGTCACCGGGCGAGGAACGCCGGAACTGGCATATGACGGGACGGGCTTTCTCGATTAACCGCAACAGTATCGCCGGGTTCCCGTCGCCTGTGGAGATCGTGCGCGAGGATGTGGGGGTGAATACACATTGGCGCGTTTACGTGCGGGTGGCGGAACAGGACGGCCAGCTTGGGGAGCCATTGCGCCAGATGCCGTGGGACTTCGCGGCGCGGAACCAGGGCGATGTGGCAGCGTATGATGCGGGGGGACGACTGCGCGACGAAATGCCGGAAGGCTACTACGTGGACTTGACGCAATTGGCCTATGACTATGGCTGGGATTGGAGTCCGGCGGGGAGTGACTGGCGAGCAAACTTCAACAGCACAAACTTCTGGATGTTTCGCAAGACCGATGGCCTGGCGTGGTTGGAGGCGATGCGTGAGATTTACACGGAGGCACAACTGGGTGGTTTTGTGCCGACAGCCACCCCACTTCCATCTGTGCCGCCGACAGCGGAGGCAGGGTAATGCGCTCTGGGCTGGTGACGCTGTTGGTTGTGCTGGGGGCGTTGGCACTGTTTGCCGGGGCGTTGTGGTATAACTCGACCGGGACGACCGACCTTGTGGTGATTGTGCCGACGCAGTTGGCACCCACGCAGGATCCGAACTCGTGGCAGGCGATTTTGGAAAGTGGTTTTGGCAGCAACAGTACACCGTTGCCGACAGTCCCACTACCGACACAACCGTTTGAAGCGCCGACACTCCCGCCACTAGACAATTTAGTGGATGAGCCAATTCAGCCAGCGACGGTGGGGGTGCGTGTCACGGAGGCGTTGAGTGTGGGGGTCACGCCGACGCCTGCGCCCTCTGAGACGCCGGACGGGACGCCAACGCCGCTGGGACAGGGTGGAATCGACAGTGAACCCGCCTTCACAGAGCAGGCGGTGGTGGTGGCGACGAATATCTGGCAGCCGCCGCCGTTGATTGCGCCGCTTTCGATTGACCCGCTGGGCCGCGATCACTACTGGTTCAACCGTCCGGTGGACTCGAACGCGACGAATTTTGGACTGTTCTACTATCCGTATGGCAGCGATGGCCCCAACGCAGATAGCCCGTGGCGCGTACATCATGGGATTGATATGCCGAACCCGGTTGGGGAGACAGTACGCACAGCGGCGGCAGGGCGTGTGATCTGGGCGGCGGATAGCCTGCGGGTGGAAGACACCGCGATTTTCCAGAACTCACCGAGCTACGGCAATGTTGTTGTGATCCAGCATGACTTCGGCTACCAGGGCGAGAACTTATGGACGTTGTATGCGCATTTGTCGGCAGTATTGGTGGAACAGGGACAATATCTCCAGTCTGGCGAGGTTATTGGACTGGTGGGCGAAACGGGGCGCGTGAGTGGGCCGCACGTTCACTTTGAGGTTCGCATGGGAGAGAATCACTATCGGGCGACGTATAACCCGGTGCTGTGGATGGTGCCGTATGTGGGGCACGGCGTAATTGCGGGGCGCATCATGGACCGTGATGGCGATTATATCCAGGATGCCGACATCACCCTGCGGCAGTGGTCTACCGGGCTAGTGGCGGATACGACGACGAGCTATGTGTTCCTGGACACGCCGAGTGATGTGAACCCGGACCCGCTCTGGGAGGAGAATTTCACGTTTGCTGATGTGCCTGTGGGGCGGTATGAGGTGATTGTTAATTTGGAGGGGCGGCGGCTCTCGAAGATTATTGATGTGCGGGAGGGGACAACCTCATTGGTTGAACTGACGTTGGAGGAGGCGGCCACCCCGGTTGCGCTAGCCACGGACACACCTTTCCCGACGATCACACCAGACGCAACTGATGTCGAGACGGTAACGGGGGAGTGAGGCGCATTGATTAGTGCGAGAGGGTTAACGCGGGCGTGAGCGTTGGGTTGTCGTAGATAGCGATTCCCAGACCTATCCGCTACACTTGCCAAGTATGTTTGAATCAGTTTTCAACACGACGGAGGGTTCTCCATGTCAAGTCGTATAACCTTTCTCCCGGTACTGGCGTTGTTGTGGTTGATGGTTGCTGGTGTTTCGGCGCAGTCCGACCGTGCGTTGGTCCCGGGTGTTTCTGTAGACAGCGCACTGGCGGAGGACGCGCCCGCGCAGGTGTTTACCTACGAGGCCAGCGAAGCTGACGCCATCAAGTTAACAGTCATTAGTGGGGATGGCCTTGCGCTGGGCATCATTGTCACGGATGCGGACGGGACGCAGTTGAGGCGGGCACAGGACGCCAGCGGGAATGGGTTCCTGGTGCTGGATAATGTTGACTTGCCGGAGGCGGGAACTTACTACGTGACGATTTTCCCATTGGCTGTGGCAGATTTGCCGACGCAAGGTGAGTTCTCGATCTCGTTGGCACGCGGAAGCTCCACGGTTGTTGAGGAAACAACCGACGCAGAGGCGACAGAACCGCCTGCTGAGGAGGCGACGGAAGAAGCGACCATTGCGCCTACACCAGTGGATGCGGTTG
>CAYWZS010000007.1:11832-71041 GCA_964462905.1 uncultured Anaerolineaceae bacterium | reverse complement strand
TCGACGCATTACGCGACTGGTACAGTGACCGACAGAGATGGAATATCAACACAGCAATATCGACTTCGTGAAAATGACGCTAGCGGAACACACACCACCGGTATGGCTCATCGAACCGGAGGGGACATATCTAGCCTGGCTTGCTTTCACAGGGCTAGAGATGAATGCGAAAACATTGGCGACATTTCTGGCACAGGATGCGGAGCTAGCACTCAGTCCCGGTCACTGGTTTGGGCGCGAAGGTGCGGGTTATGCGCGGATGAATATTGCCTATTCCAGAGACGTTCTGCAACAGGCATTTTCCCGACTTTCAAGTGCGGTTAGGCGGCTTGATCTTGTATAGGTATAGGATTTACGCACATTCCCCGGTTCATTCGAGCAAATTATAGCGTTTTGGGACCAGGCCACCGACCGCGCCTATCGCACCGGTCAAGGCCAGGCGGTGCAAGTCCACAAGCGCATTAGCATCGGCACATTGGAGGAGCGCATCGACGAGTTGATTGAGTGCAAGAAGGCGATTGCCGACCGGGTGGTGGGCAGCGGCGAGGCGTGGGTATCCGAACTCAGCGAAGGTGCGCTGTGTGCAAATGCCTTAGGAGGTTAAGAACAGAGGCGTTCGCCGATGCGCCGCTGGACGCGGGCTGGAGAACCGCACCTACAAGCTATTGAGCAGTTCCTGAATCGCAAACCGAAGGGATAGGGGCAAATGTCCGCCTTTTACACCACTGTTGCCCGCTACTACGACGCGGAAAACGCCGACAAGACCGACGACATCGACTTCTACAAGGGGCTTCTGACAGCGTACCCCGGTCCCGTGTTGGAGATCGGATGTGGCTGCGGGCGGGTGGTATTGCCCCTGGCCCGTGACGGCCACACCGTTCACGGCATTGACAACGACGCGACCATGTTGGGTCGTGCGCGCAAACGCGTTGAGATAAAGCCAGACGCCTATCCCCACCTAACGCTACAGGAAGGCGATATACTGACAGATGAGATACCCGGTGGGCCGTTCGCGTCCGTGTTGATGAGCTATAACATGCTGATGCACTTTCATCACCAACCCCAGCAAATTACACTACTGGAGCGGTTACGCGCTGTCGCCGCCGATGATGCCCTGCTTGTGCTGGATCTACCCAACGCGGGCGAGATGTTCGCCACACCAGACAGTGATGCGATCACGCTGGAACGCACCTTCATCGAGCCGGAGACGGGCCATATGGTCATGCAGCAGGCGGTGTCTGTGTTGGACCGCGCCACGCAGATGATGCGCGTGTCGTGGATTTACGACGAGATCACAGGCGACGGCACACTCAAACGCACGGTTGCGCCGACCCTGTTCCGCTACTTCTTCCCCTACGAGGTGCAGTTGTTGCTGAACCGTTGCGGCTGGGGTGTGGATACCCTTTACGGTGACACCGACGGCTCACCGTTCGAGGATGGTGCGCCGCGTATGATCGTGCTAGCAAGTGCCAAGTAGCCCCCGATGCACCGTCTACTTTTGCTGATTCCGCTGCTCCTGGCCGCCTGCGACACCCTGACGGTTCCCACTGTTACCCCAACCCGCACCTTGTCCGGCCCGACAATTGCCCCCACAGGCAACGCCATCCCACGCCCCCCAACGGAAATTCCCGGCAGCTTCGAAGATGCCTTCGGTGCGTCGGACCCAACGGCGGCGGCGCTCCCGAATGACCTGGACCTGCCACCGTTAGCCGTGACCCGCGAGGGCGAAATCACAGGAGGGCAAACGGTGCAGATTATGACCGACGCCGAGTTGCCGTTAGCTGGCAACCTCTACGCCAATGTCCCGGTCCGTGCGCCGGGCGTGTTACTCGTCGGGGAGAGCCGCGACGCCTGGGGAGCCTTCCCCCGTACCCTGGAGGAGAATGGCTACACGGTGTTGGTCATTGCCCCGCCACCGGACATGCCACCAACCGAATTTTCACAGGTCATCGGTTCCTTTGTGGATTTAGGCCAGGGTGACGCGTCGCGGTTGGACCCCGGCAGAATCGGCGTGATCGGTGAGGGGGCCGGGGCCGTCGTGGCCCTACGTGGCTGTGTGGCGGATTTCCGCTGCGATGTGTTGGGGCTGCTTAGTCCGTCTGCGGCGGACGGCTTGAGCATCCTTGGCGGCAGCTATGGGGCGCGTCCGTTGCTGGTCAGTGCTAGTCGCACGGACCCGGCACGCTTCTCCGTTGCGGAGGGATTAGCCGCCGCTAGCCTGGGCGATGTGTTGTTTCAACCGTTCGACGACGCCGGACAGGGGGCGGCCATGCTCGCCAATCGTCCAGACTTCGGGCCGTTGGTGCTGTCGTGGCTGGCGAACAACTTACGGGGTTAGCTGCGTCGTTGCGCTTTCGGCTTCTTGGCGCATCTCCCTACTTTTGGTACCACGTAGCGCGGTTCAGTAGCGGCTCCATCTCGCAGAGAATTTCATTAATTTGATAAGGCCAGCCGATCACCATGTCTGCGCCGCGTTCCAGGTACGCCCCGCTGTTTGGTCGCCATCATAACCACAGGCGCATCGGATAGGGGATAGCTTGGGGTGCGTCCTCTGCACCCCAAACCCTATTGCGAAGATGAAACTAACCGCGCAGGTCGGCGTTCAGTTTGTTCTTGGCGGCCTTCACGATCTTCTTGTGGACCTTGGCGACCCGCTTATCCGTGAGCGTTTCGCCTTCCTGTTGATACGTCAGGCTATAGGCGATGCTCTTTTTACCCGCCGGAATTTGCTCGCCCATGTAGATGTCGAACAAGCGCACGTCGCGCAGCAACGCACCACCCGCTGCGCGAATGACCGCCTCGACCTCTCCGGCTGGGGTCGCGGCATCCACAACTAGCGCAATGTCCTGCAAAACGGGCGGCGTCTGTGTCAACGGTTCCACCCGCTGCACCATCCTGTGTTCTAGCAACTCGGCCAAGTCGAACTCAGCGACCATCACCGGGGGGCCATCTGCCAGGCCAAAGGCCTTCGCCACACGCGGGTGTAACTCCCCAAAATGACCGACGGATACACCAGCTAGTAACAACTCTGCACTCCGCCCCGGGTGCATTGTTGTGTGGTCGCTACGCTGGATGTCGTAGCGATCCACATGCAACCCCTCGATCATTCCCACAATCAAGCCCTTCATGTCGAAGAAATCCATCACCTCGTTCGACGGGGCGCTCCAGTCGTTCAGCGGAAGGCGCGTCCCAGTCATTAGCAGTCCCAGCCGTGGCAATTCCTCTGGCAGTGGCACAGCCCCCTTAAGATAGATGCTCCCAATCTCGAACACCGCCTGCCGATCCTGGTAGCGGGCGTTGCTGGCGGCGTTCTCCAGCATGTTGACCAGCAACGTGTGCCGCAGTACGGTTTTATCTGCCGCAATCGGGTTCGCCATCGTCACGTACCCCGCATCCGGGAAGCTCGATGTTGCACCCGGCGGGACCAGTTGCGCCTCGCGTTGCGGCGTGGTAAAGCGATAGCTGATGTTCTCCCGCAGGCCCAACGCCACCAGCAGATCGCGCAGGTCCTCCTCACGTTGGAGCGCCGGGTTACCCAGTTGCCCCGGCATCTCGTCCGCGATGATGGTTTCTGGAATGGTGTCGTAGCCGTGAATACGGGCAATCTCCTCGATCAAGTCCGCCGTGCCGATAATGCCAGGGCTGATGTCCATGCGGTAGTCCGGCACAACCGCCTGAATCGCCGTCTTGGACCGTATCACCTCGAATTCCAGGCGTTGCAAGATGTCGGCGGCATCCTCAATCGGGATGTCCATGCCCGTGATGCGCTTCACCTCGGCAATCGGTAATTTTACCTCGATCCTATCTGGGGGATTAGGGTAACTGTCGATAATGTCCGAGGCGACCTTGCCGCCGCCCGTCTGCCGCATCAGTTCGACCCCCCGGCGCACCCCCTTGATCGCCTGCGATGGGTGGACACCCCGGCTGAAGCGGGTCCCGGCCTCTGTGAAGATTTTCTGTGCCTGTTGTGTCTTGCGGATGTTAATGAAGTTCCAGGCCGCCGCCTCTAGCAAGACATTGGTGGTGTTCTCGTCAATTTCGGTTTCTGCGCCACCCATCACCCCGCCCAGGCTCAAGACGCCCGCCGTGTCGCACACGAGAATAGTCTCATTACCCAGTTGGCGCTCCACATCGTCCAGTGTTGTGAGCGTTTCGCCGGGTTCGGGGAGTCGCGTGATGATGACGGGCGCGTTGCCTCCCGCACGCTGCTTGAGCTTGTCCAGGTCGAAGGCGTGCAGCGGTTGCCCAAGCTCGAAGGTAATGTAGTTGGTCACATCCACGATGTTGTTGATGGGCCGTTGCCCCACCGCCCGCAGGCGGCGCTGCATCCACTCCGGCGACGGTTGTACTTTCGTGTCTCGTAACAATGCCAGCGTGAAACGCGGGTTCAGTTCCGGCTCACGGATATCGACGTGGACCTGTCCGGCCAGCGGCCCACCCATGATGACCACATCCGTTGAGGGGTAGAAAACCTCCTTGTCCAGTAGCGCCGCGACCTCACGCGCCACCCCGACAATGCTGAAGCACCGTGCGAGGTTCGGTGTCAGTTCTACCTCGATGATGATGTCACCGAACACATCCTGTAGCGGCGTTCCTGGTGGGAATGGCTTCTGCGTGTGGTCCGTGGGTTGGTCGTGCAGCAGGATAACCCCCTCATGCTCGTTGGAGATGCCGAGTTCCTTTTCAGAGCACACCATGCTCTTGTTATGGATGCCACGCAGCGGTTTACCCTTCAGGATCATCCGCTTGGGTTCGTCGCTGTGGCCGTCCCACACCTCCGCGCCCTCCGCCGCGAACCCCGTCCAGATGGGCGGGTCAAGTTCGCCTTGGCCTATGTACTCGAACAGGTTCGGCGCACCCGTCACACACTGTTCTAGCTCCTCACCGCCGTAGTCCACCATCGCCAACACCAACTTATCGGCGTCGGGATGCGCCTTCACCTCACGAACGGCACCCAGCAGCAGTTTCTCACGGTCCCACACCAGATGATCGGACTGCGGCATCCGCACGCCCTCCACCTGTGTCTGCGGCACGCCGATGTAGTGCAGCGCGGCGACCTCCAACCCGGCAGCGGTCATTTTCTCCGCCAGCAACTCTATCGGGATGTCGATGTGTACGTATTCTCTCAACCAGCTTACAGGTACAAGCATTGCGTCCTCGCGTGTTTGTCGTCTCGGATTTTCTATATTGTGGGCCAATACACGGGTCGGCCCCGATGGTTGGGTTTGCCCTCTCCAAGTTGGAGAGCGGGGCCGGGGGGTTGAGGTCTAGAACTGCTCCAAAAACCGCAGATCGTTGCCCCAAAAGTTACGAATGTCCGTGATGCCATGCTTCAACATCGTGATGCGCTCTGGCCCCATACCGAACGCGAACCCGCTCCACACGGTCGGGTCATAGCCGCCATTCTGTAACACCGTCGGGTGAACCATGCCGCTCCCGCCAATCTCTAGCCAGCCTGTATACTTACACACGTTGCAGCCCTCGCCGCCACACAAGAAACACTCGACATCCACCTCCATGCTCGGCTCGGTGAAGGGGAAATAAGACGCCCGAAAGCGGACCTGTGTCCCCACGCCGAAGAACCGCTGGGCGAAGGCGGCAATCGTCCCCTTGAGATCGCTCATGGTGATGTGCTTGCCCACGGCCAGCCCTTCTACCTGCGAGAATTGGACCTCGCTACGGGCTGTGATCTGCTCGTAACGATAGACCATCCCCGGCAAAATCACGCGGATCGGTTGTGTGCCGTCCTCGCCCAACTCGTGCATCGCGTGAATCTGACCCGGTGAGGTGTGCGTCCGCAGGATGATGTTCTCCTCCGTGGTGTAGAACGTATCCTGCATATCGCGGGCGGGGTGGTGCGGCGGGATGTTCAGCAGTGTGAAGTTGGTGTCGTCGTCCTCCACCTCGCGACTGCGGAACACCTGAAAGCCCATATCGCCCCAAATGCGGTAGAAGTCGCGCAGTGTGCGGGTGGTTGGGTGCAGGCCACCCACTTTCCGCACACGCCCCGGCAGTGTAATGTCGATCTCGCCGTGCGCGATGTCTGCCGCGAGTTCGGCCTCGGCAATGCCTTCAGCCTTTTCGTCATGGGCCGCCTGCAACAGCCCTTTGATCTCGTTGGCACGTTGGCCGAAGGTCGGGCGCTCCTCGGCAGGCAGTTCCCCTGTCTTACGCAGCATCAGCGTGACTTCACCCTTTTTACCCAGGTATTTGATCGCCCAGTTGTGCAACGCCTCGCTAGATTCAATCGTTCCCAGGTCATCCAGGGCCGTTTGGTGTGTGGCTTCTAGTTGGTCCAACATAGACATCGTGTGTGTGCATCTCCTCGATGAAAGCAAAAAACGCGCCGCCCACAGTTACAGGGACGAGCGCGTATCAGTCGCGTCGCGGTACCACCCTGCTTGGCACATCCTAACGTGTACCCAGCTCGGTAACCCTGGTAACGCCGGGGTAGGCGGAACAGGCTACTGGCGCAAGGTTTGCGCGTTTACCCGCCGGCTCTGGAGTGAATTTCGTTCGAGGCGGTCCGGCCTGCGCTCTCAGTCTACGGCACAAGTTCCCTGTCGGGGCGTTTTGAACGAACTATCTCCGTCGTTGCTTTTGCTGATTTTAGGTTTTGTATAACGGTAGGCCGGGTTTAGAAAATTGTCAAGCCGTGACCTTGTGGCCCACAAAAAACCCTCGTGGACCAAAATTTTACAGGATTTAACACATTGGGTTTTTCTAATGGTCCTGATTTAACCCTTGTGACCCGTTAAAATCGCTTTAAGATAACACTAGTCTCTTGACACATTTTGTTGACTATGTTAATTTTCTATTGGAAGTAAGGAAAGGCAGCACCAAATGGACGACGCAAACAAGGGTTCCAAGCTGAAGATCCAACCCGGCGCGGTCTACAGTCGCCAAGAGGCAGCGGAAGCCCTCGGCATCAGCCTGAGTACGCTGAAGCGCCTCATCAAAAAGGGCCATCTTCAGATCAGCAAGCCAGATGGAATGCGCCGGGTGTTTATCACCGGGGAGAGCATCCGGGCCATGCTGGACGATACCGCTGTCGATAAGGGTGCATAGAACACTAAGTTTCGCTGGTCGCCTCATGACGGGGCAGAAAAAGTCAAGTAAAGGACGCAAACCATGCGCGTGGTATACGCAAATCACCACAACCGCATACCTGCCAAAGCCGATGCCGACTATCGTCGCGTGTCAGTCGCTTTGTGTGTCCCGTCGGCCAATATGCCATTAGTCGTTCTCGGAGCAAGCCTGAACCTAGGTGGCTCCAGCCTACTGGCATGGATTGCCGAGAACCTGAGTATCAATTTTGATGCGATGGAACGGCAAACACGCGACCAGTCTCACTACGGTGTAAACCTGGCCCTACGATGTCCCGGAGGTGGACAGACCTAGGTTCCCGGAGCAAACACCACAACCCTTCAGGAAACGAAAGGGCGTGAGGCTGGCAAGAACAGTCTCACGCCCTTTTTGTTTTAGCCAAATGCAACACCAAGAGGTGTCAAAAATGAACAACCACCCACAAAAGCTCTTTTTCCTGACCACAGCCGCCCGGCTTGCGGACGTGCTGGAGATGCTGGACGCTTGCCACACCGCCGCCAGCGAGGGGCGGATGGAAACGCCGAATGCCAAGGCCCAGGCCGAACTCGCCGCCATGCTGCGCGAGATCGCCTTCGTCGCTAACGAGGCGGCCCGTGAGCTAGAAGCGCCCCAGGCCAAGCCAACGCTCCGGCTCATCAAGCGAGCTTCGCGCTCCGTCAGCCCGACGACGAGCGCGGACAACGCCCCGGAGCGTGACGATCATCTCTTTAGGATCATCGTTGTGGAGGAGGACACCTCGACCCCGTTATATATCGTCAAACAGGCGGGCGGGTAGGCGCAAGCGCCACTCACCAGGAGGTTAAAGACACTATGGATGCCAGGATAGAACCGGACACCGGTGACGGACGGCTAACCGACTACCCGATCCCGCTTATTCAAAGTGGGGACGGGCCACCCTAACGAACTGCAACGCTCAGAGTGAGTACCGACATAAGCCTCAGGTTATGGCACCGCGCACGCCACCGAAAAGGCTTATTGACCGTAAGCGGAGAGAAGGAGGCCGACAAATGCCCACGGCCCAAACAAGTGATGAACCCGGCGGCGGTTTCTGGCAAGGCCTTTCCACCGCCAACCAACCCGCCCCGATGGGCCACACGTAAACCCCATCGGGGGGACGCCACGACCTGATCCTAAAATTCTCTTAAAGCAGGTTAGCAAAAAGTACGTTATACTCGTTTTTGAGGGTGTGCCGCCCCTGTCACCACGCCTGCCAATACCAGAGCAGGAGATGGCCGCCCGTGTAATGTGCAAGCGTTTGGAATTATGAGAGGTCGATACCTGTGTCGGTATTGCAAGGCAAAGTCCTTCTCCTAAACGGTAGTACGTGGGAGCCGCTTTCGGTCATCTCAATCCCGAGAGCGATAAACCTACTCCTGAGTGAAAAAGCCATCGCGGTGGAACACAGTGGGAAGTCGTTGCGCACCATCAGCGCAGAGTTTCCTGTACCCTCCGTTATCGCGTTACGGCGTTATGTCAACGTGCCGCGTCGCCGCGCCCACTGGAGCCGCCGAGGGGTGTTGGTCCGTGATGACTACATTTGCATCTACTGTGGCGTGCAACCGGGCGATGTTCAGCGCGGTAAGGTGCTCACCAAGTCCAGCTTCACGGTCGATCACATCGTGCCGAAGTCCCGAAACGGCAAGGACGCATGGACCAACACGGCCTGCGCTTGTGAGGCCTGCAACCATAAGAAGGGTAGCAGACTCCCCAACGAGGCGGGCATGAAGCTCAGATGGGAGCCGAAGATGCCTAGAACCAGCTACCTCGTGATAGCTGTGGGGACGGGGCCGGATGTCTGGAAGCGATACATAGAGATCGAATAGAGACACCCCAGGGTCGCCGTCCCTTTTTTGTTTGCGCGGCCCCGTCCCCCTAACTAAATTCCTCCTGATACCGGGTGAACGGCGCTTCTCCCGCACGATATTCATTTGCTCTTAAAAAGAACCCTCTGCTAAGATAATATCGGCACATTTCACTGCAACATCCCCCCCTTATACCACATGTATACGAGGACCAACCCTACGCCGCCCTAACCTTTGCTGGTGACGCCGACCGCCCCCTCACCGAGAGACTGCCCTATTCCCAGCTAATCTCGAATGTTGCGCTGGTGTTGCCTTGTCGGGGTGTAAACATCCCTAGATAATTGACTTTGAATTTATTCAAAGTAGAATAAAGATAAGTTAATATCGGCTAACGCAATTCTAATCAATGATTGGAATCCAGTAAAGTTTCACAAACGTAAATGCGGTTTTCCACTATGATTATCTTGTTTGAGTGTGTGTTGGGATCAGATAACGGATGATACCGATCATCTGGGTCATTTTCAGGCGAATAGTGAGCGGGTTACGGTGGTTGTTGATCGCCGCCGTGTTGCTGTTGCTGCTGCGGAACTCCACCACACAGTTCGGGCAGCCCTACTACGCGCTGTCGTCCCATGTGGTCGATACCCACTTTGACTATATCGCCTGGGAGCTGGGGGCTATCAGCGCCAAGGCGGGGCAGGCTGCCGCCGGGACGCATGGCTTCATAACCGAGGCGGAGCGCAGCGCGTTTGTGCGGTCCTACTTTGACGATATGGCGACTGTCCAAGGGGTTGAGGCGCAGATCAACGCGCTCTACACCGATCCCAACGTGCCCGATCCCTTGACTGCGAGTGCGGACCTTCGCGCACAGCGGGACGCCAATCGTGAAAGCCTGGAGGCACGGCAGACTTTGGTCGAGTCGATTCTCGAAAGCCAGGTTTCTGCTGTGATTGTGGATGAGGACTTCGGACTCGGTGGGCAGTTGTTCCCCCCAGTCTGGATGCGCTTCACCCAACGCACGATGTTATTGGTTGCGTCCCCCCGCGACGAGATTGACATGGCACACGCGCTAACGGTCGAACCAATCCCGGTGGATGAGCGCGAGCGTATCGAAGCGGAAATCTACGAGGACGAGAACCTGTCCGCTGTGATTGTCCCAATTGGCGGGATGGCGCTCTACCCGGCGATGATCGTGGAGACGAGCAGCCTGACGTGGGCGGTGGAGACCTTCGCCCATGAGTGGTTTCACCACTATTTGATGTTCTTCCCGCTGGGATGGTCCACCGAGTACTTCGGCAGCGGCGAGGCGCGGATTATCAATGAGACCACCGCCAGCATATTCGGGCGGGAGATTGCGCGTAAGGTACTAGAGCGCTACTACCCGGACCTTGTCCCGCCGGAGCGGGAGCCGCAAACGCTGGACACAACCGAGAGCCGCACGGTAGAGGCTGCCCCGCCGCCGGAGCTACAGTTCCGCTACGACCGCGAGATGAACATCACCCGCGTCACCACGGACCGGCTGCTGGCAAAGGGCCGGGTTGACGTGGCAGAAACCTACATGGAGGCCCGCCGCGAGTTCTTGGTGTCGCAGGGCGTGGGTATCCGCAAGCTGAACCAGGCGTGGTTTAGTTTCTACGGCGGCTATCAGGTCGCTGGCATCAGCGCAGGCGGCGAGGACCCTACCGGGGCCGCCGTCCAGCAGCTGCGCGATGAGAGCCAGGCAATCCGCGAGTGGGTGACACTCATGCGCGGAATCACCACACGAGAGGCGCTGCTACAGGCAGCGAATATAAGGCAGGAGAATTAAATTTGACCCATAAGATTGTGATTTACACAGATAACGCACCCGCTGCTGCTCTATTTCAACGGGTGTTAGCGTCCTGCTTCGATTACGTCTATGTGGTGCGCGACCGTGAGACGGCGTTTATCGAGACACTTGGCACCACTGCCCCCCCAGATCTGCTCGTGTTGGATGCCACTGTGCCGGATGCGGGTGGTTTCTTCGAGTACGTGCGGGAGCGTGCGCCTTACCTTGCGTTCTTGGTTGTCGGCGCTGGTGAGGGCGATACGAATGATCCGCTGGTGCGCTTTGCCCCCTCATCTATTGACCTCAAGCTGTTACTAGCCCTGGCAGAAGAACTGGTCGAGGTGAGTTGCACCAACGCCAACACGGGTTAGAACGTCCAGTCTCGCAACATCGCGGCCATGTGCGCGGCACGCTCCGGCAAGCTCCGCACGATGACGTGTTCCTCATGCGTATGTGCGCCCCCACCACGCGGCCCCAGCCCGTCCAACGTGGGGACGCCCAACCCCGCCGTGATGTTGCCGTCACTACCACCGCCGACGGTTTCCTCGTAGATCGTCAGCCCGAGGTTGCTTGCGATGGCCTTGGCCTGCTTGAAGGTCGCCGCCATTGTGTCGTCGCGCTCCATTGGGCCACGCATTCCGTTTAACGTGACGTTGACCTCTGACCCAAAAATACGCGGGCGCAGGTCCATCAGTTCCGCGTGAATGTTGTCCATGTCGAATTGCGTCAGCGTTCGCACGTCAATCGACGCTGTGGCGTGGGCCGCAATGACGTTAGAAGCTGTGCCGCCCTCAATCGTGTTGACCGCCACCGAAATCCCATTACGAAGGTCTTGCAGCCCGTTTATACGCACAATCTGCTCCGCCATCTCCAATACCGCGTTGATCCCGCGTTCCGGGTGGTTCCCGGCGTGCGACGGACGCCCTACCGTCTCAATTGTGTAGGTGGCGACCCCCTTGCGCCCGGTCTTGAGTGCGCCCTCGTCCGTCGGGAACTCCATCACCAGCACCAAACCACAACCCGGTGCGTACGCCTCGATGTAAGGGAGAGCGTGCTTGCTGCCGCGCTCCTCATCACTCGTGAACAGATACCAGATTGGACGCTCTGGAAACTGGCCGAGTGCCTGCAACCCCGTGAGCGCACTCAGCGCCACGGCGATCCCGCCCTTCATATCTACGGAGCCGGGGCCGAACAGCCGGCCCTCGTCGTCGGTGCGGACCGGCATGTTCGCCAACGACCCAGCCGGATGCACGGTGTCCATGTGCATCAGCACCATGATCGGCACCCCAGGGGCGTCCTCGTTCCACTTCGCCAGCAACATATCACCGACCTCGGTCTGTGGTAGTCGCGTGATAGAGGACGGGGCGGTCGGCTCAACCAGCGTTGTGATGTGGTCCGCCAACGCATCAACGTTTTCCTTCTCCGGCGTGAAGGACTCTTGTTCGATCAACCCGGTCAGCATCTCGACCATGAGGGGTTGGCGTGCTTTGAAGTCGTCTAACATTGAATCTCAGCTTTCTGCTTTCGGTTTCAGTCATTTAATCGTTGAGGGAAGTCAAGGGGACAATAATCGTGAAGCGTGAGAAAACCCTCATCACTCATAGCTTTCGACTGTTCTAGAACGGGCAAATCTGATCGGCGGTGTAGGTCGGGTTGCGCGTGCCATAGCGGTTGAGCACCTCCAACGCCAACGGACGCTCCTCGATAGTATCTAGGGCCGCCGCACAGCCGATGTTCAGGTTGTTTGAGGTCTGGAAGGCATTCCAGAAGGCGTCCGCGACGGCGGCGTACACGGGCGCGTTCTCCAGGCCGGGAGCCTCGGCGCGAAGCTCCTCGTAGACCGTGAGCGCGTCGCCGTTTCCAGCGAAGGCGTAGGTAATCAACAGCCGATAGCGCACATAGGTTTCCAACTGTGCCTGCTCCGTCCCACCAAACCAGAACGCCAGCTCCTCGTTGTCCAAAGCCGCCAGATACAGCCGAGCCGCGTCGTCGTTGCGGTCCTGACGGAAGGCGCGGTCGGCCTCATGCACGATCTGGATCATGTAACGCAGCGATTCTGGCTGCGACACGCTCAACTGATAGGCAGTGCCGTCCCAGTCGTAAATTTGCGACCCCGTGCGGAGTGGCCCGGTCGCCTCGGTGCCGCGCCCCTCCTGCACGGTAATGACCTCTGCTACCCGGTCGTTGTCCACATCCCCGATGCGTGGCGGCACGTCGCCGTCTGGTGGGGTGTTCAGCAGGTTCACGAAGCGTCCTAGCGCCGCGTCCCAGGTGATAATCGTCGTGCGGTACTGGCACAGCCCATCCACCTCGCTACAGGTCTGCGCTGTCGCGAGCAGGTCCGGCGCATTGTTTGCGTTTAGGTCCGTGACCTGTAATACCTCCGGCGGCTCATCACCGAGCGCGGACTGATAGCGTGTGACATAGCGCCCGTTCTCGCAGGTGAGCAGCAGCAGCGTTCCGCCCTGTAGGGGGTCTAATAGCGTGACCAGCACCTCCGGCACACCTTCCCCCGTGAGGTCATGTGCGGTGGTGACGGTTCCCTTCTCGGCTAAGAGTTCCGCAGATGTCAGGCCGTTTCGCAGTCCGCCAATCGTACCGCCCGCGTTCAGATAAGATGGAATCCCGTTCGCGAGGGATAAGCCCTGCGCCGGGACAAATGACGTGTCATCCGTTGCTTGTGGGCACGCGCCGTAGTTCGGTGTGGGCGTTGGCAGGCTGGCGAGCGCCACCGCCGTTGCTGGGTTCGCCAACAACGCATCCTGGGGGATCGGCGTTAGTAGTGCGCCGCTAATCTGATAGCCGGGTGTCATCGTCGGGAAGGCGATCACGGTTGGGGCGGCAACCGGGCCAACCGCACGCGGCGCACAGGCCGCCAACAGTACAAGTAGCAAGAGGGGAGGTAGTTGTTTCATAGAGGGAAGTATAACGCCGGGGCAGGTGTTGCGGTAGGTGCTGCACGCCATCAGTGAGTTAGAGTCCCCTCTTTGTTTATGGAGAGGGGATTTAGGGGTGAGGTTAACTTACTCGTCCGCTGCCAACTCGCGAATCAGTTCGACGTCCTTCTGCAAGTTGCGGTGCCGTGTCCAGATTGTCACGATATAGCCAACGACGAATAGCACGACCGAGCCGAGGCCCAGGAATAGGAAATTCAGGGTTTCCGGTGTTGTGTTTTCCATAGTCGTTTAGCTCTCCAACAGTTCTTGCTTCATCTGCTCAACCTGATCGGTCATGCGCTCCAGGCGCATACGGAACCACATCAGGGTAATCGGTACCAGCAACCCCCATACGGGCAGGTTGAACAGTAGCGCAAGCGTCTGGCCCGTCCCCATCGCGAAACCGCCCTCAGCACCCGCTGGGCTTTCCCCAACCACGACCGGGTGAATCGTGTCCGGGCGGATGCGGATAATCAACAGCGTAATCACAGCCGTTGTGATCGCCAGGATGCCGTAAACGGACGCGAAACGGCGGCGCTGCTCCGGGTTTTCCACGCCAGCCCGTAGCATCAGATAGGCTGCATACGTCAGCGCCATAATCGCCGCCGATGTCAGGCGCGGGTCCCACGTCCACCATGTATTCCAGATCGGACGCGCCCAGATCGACCCCGTCGCCAGGTTGACCAGCGCCAACATCAGGCCGACCTCAACGCCCGCCAGCGCCATCCGGTCCCACTTGAGGCCGCGTGTCCGCAGGTAAGCCGAACCACCGACCACCGCCGCAATAAACGCCGTGAACGCGCCGAAGAACGACGGCATATGAATGTAGAAAATCCGCTGCACCTGCCCCTGTTCTAAGTCCGTCCCAGCGTAGAACAGCCCCAGATACAGCCCGATCAACACGCCGATTCCCGTTACCGCTGTCAAGACCGTTAGCCCAAGTGGCAGGCCGTTGTTCTCGATTTCCGTCGTCTGCCCCTCGTTGAGCGGCATTTCCTTTGCAAGACTCATCGTTACGCCTCCATAAAATCACTGTATGCTTATTGTAATACACTACATCGTCTGTCGGAAAGATTTAGCCAATGTATCTGCACCATGAAAGTTGTGATTGGCCCACAACCATCCCTCAGCGTAATAGACTAAAGACTCACGGCATACCACCTAGTCCTCAATAATGTAGTCGAAAAGCAGGTAGCACAGCGCGATGTACAGTAGGTCGATAATCGCGATCACCTGCACCGCCCCAATCCAATCGGCAACCGCGTCCCCGTCGAGAATGCTGTTGGTTGCGCTCACCGTGAGCAGCAACACGGGCAACGCCACAGGCAGCATCACAATTGGCAACAGCGTCTCACGGGTCCGCGTCTGCACGGTCATCGTCGCCAACAGGGTTCCCACTGTCGCAATCCCGAATACGCCTAACACCAACACCAGAATGATCCCCCAACTAACGAGATTCACGTTGTAGAGAATCGTCATCAACGGTAGCAACAGCAGTCCAATCACCGTCGAGAACAGGAAGTTGCCCAGCATCTTGCCGATGTAGATCGCCCCCCGGCTAACCGGGGCCAGCAACATCGCCTGGAAACTGCCGCCCTCCCGCTCCACCGTGCTGTTGCGGTTAAATCCCAAAACCACCGCATACGTCACCGTCACCCACAACACACCGCTGATGGCCTCTAAGCGGGTGAGGCGGTTGAGTTGGAGCGCGAAGCTAAACACCAACACGCTCAACAGCGCAAACAGCGCCATCGCGCTTACCAACTCCCGACTACGAAACTCCGCCACAAGGTCTTTACGTAGCACCGTCAACACGGTACTGATAAACGAAGTGCCGTTCATCGGGCTGTTGCCATTCCGGTGACATCCGCATAGATGCCCGGCAGCTTCCCATCTGGCACCTCATCGGCAGCGGAGGTGTAAACCACCTTCCCCCGCGACAAGATCACGATGTCGTCCGCCAGTCGTCCGGCCCGTTCGATCTGATGCGTGGACATCAAAATCGTGCGGTCCTGTGAGGCCGCGTTCAGCAGCATCTCGTCCAACAGGGTAGACGCGTCCTGGTCCAGCCCTGTATACGGCTCGTCGAACAGCAACACCGCCGGGTCATGTAACAGCGCCCGCGCAATGCTCAGGCGTTGCTGCATCCCCCGCGAGTATGTGCGGACCATCTGGTCCGCGTAGCGTTTCAGCCCTACCGCGTCAATTCGCGCTAGGATTTCGCCGTCATCGTATCTCAACCCGTACAACCGGGCGAAGAAGTTCAGGTTCTCGCGGGCCGTCAGCGCCTCGTATAACAGCGCCTTATGTCCTACCATCCCAATCTGTGCGCGAACTACCCCCGCCTGTTTGGGGATCATCCAGCCGCCAACCGTGATTGTCCCGGCGGTGGGGCGTGCCAGCCCGGCGATGAGCCGTAAGAGCGTGCTCTTGCCGCTGCCGTTCGGCCCTAACAGGGCAACGAACCGCCCCCGCTCCACCGAGAGATCTAGCTTTTTGAGGACGGGCCGATACCCGTAGGTTTTCACCAGCCCGTCCACCCGAATTAGGACATTTTCGCTCATGCCCTGGCCGACTGTCCCGGTTGTTGCATCAGCACACGTAGCTTCTCCTTTAGTTCTGCCCGCTGCCGCTGATACACATCATGGTTGATCTCGCCCGCGTCGTGCAGGTTATCCAACTGGGCAATTTGCGCGATGAGGTTGTCTATCTCGCGGTTGCCCTGGGACTTGCCATCCTGAACCCGCCCGTAGATGAACAGACCCGCTGCAATCGCTGCGGAGACACCTGACAGCGCGAACAGCACAAGCGGCAATGTGCCCAGGTTCCCGCCTACTACACTCGCCCCGCCCGTAAAGCGCGTTAACTCGTAGCGGATGGTGTCTCCTGCCGCCGACGCGATATCCCGGCCATACTCCAGGTAGACGCTTTCGCCGATCTCTACTGGGCCATACGCCTCCAACATGTCTGTGTTGACTTCCAACATTTCGCTGTCCAGCAACAGGCGGAAGATACCCTCCGCGTCGTAGTTCAGCGGATGCTCGATAATCGCATCGTGGGCGAACGGGATGAAGTACACCATCTGCACCATATGGCCGTCACCCGGCAGGATGGGCTGTGTGTCCGTAACAGTGAAGTTCTCCTCGTTGATAATGAAGCGTTCTGGGTTGGCGCTGAAGCCACCCACGATGGCACCGGGGGGAAGTTCGACCACTGCCGAGGTGAAGATGGTTTCACCCTCTGCGTCAACCGTCTCCTTGCTGTAGATACGGTCGGAGTTGTTGTTGTACATGACAAACTGGACGACCTGCAAGCGGTCTTCCTCCGGGGAAATTTGCACCGCCACACTATCAATACTAATCACGCGGTCGTCGTTCGTGACCTCGTAGATCAGAATGGGCAGGTCCAACGTACCCTCCGCAATCTCAAGCCCCGCCGTCGGCTGGCTGATAAATTGCCGTTCGTTGTGGCTCAGTAGCGCCACATACGTGTAAGACGGGTCAACCGTGATGCCCTCAAAGGTAAAGCGGTCATCTTCTAGCGTCGTCTCGGACGTTTCGGTTTCGACCAACGCCGCATCAAAGATATGTAGCTCGACTGTCGCCCCGTTCGGAATCGCACCGTCTGCGGTGTCGTTGGTCACAGTGCCCGTGATTGTGGCATCCGCCACAACCTCTAGCGTGTCCTCCAGGTTGGCCGGTACCCCCTCATTGCCTACGCCCGCCGTGGCAGTATCGCCGTCATGTGGATTTTCGACGGCATTCTCGCCGCCTTCTTCACCGTGCGGGTTTTGGACAGCCGCTTCGCCGTCTGCACCCGGCATCACCGCATCCGCTGGAAGCTCACCCACACCACCAATCATCTCTGTTCCACCAAGCGACAACGTGCGCGTGTATTGCGTCACCGCTGTAATATCGTCAGTGTCCAAATCGCGGCTGAAGGCGTGCGCTTCCCCGACTGTGCCACCGTTAGCAATCGTGCCAAACAGCGATTCGTCAGAGCGCGTCACCATATAGGCCGCATCGGAGAGGTCTTGTGGTTGGATGCCCATCTGGGCCGCCATATCCCCATTACCAACCCCTGTCTCACCGTGGCAGGCCGCGCAAGTCTCCGCGTAGATGGCCGCGCCACGCTCGATATTCTCTTCGGTATAGCTGAGAGTGTAGTTGTACATTGCCACCGCCCAACGCTCTGTCTCGTTGAGTGACCCCGCCCACGGCGGCATGAGGTTTGCTAGGTTGCCGTTGGTGATAATGTTGAACCAGGCTGTAGGTGTATCAATCGCGACGGCATTCCAGTCCGTCATATCACCCGGATTCATCACCTGTCCATTTTGAACAAGTTGCCCGTCGCCCATGCCGTTTGAACCATGACAGTCCGTACAGTTCGCCGCAAAGACAGACGCACCAATCAACAAATTCGGATGTTCTTGTGGGAGAACCACCTCATCAGCAGGTGGTGCGGTCGGTCGTGGCGGCAATGTTGCGACAACATCTGGTTCCCCAGCCAGGTTGATCGCGCCACAACCTGCGAGCACAAGACTCACGCTCACAAGCGCGAGGAGTGTCCAGTATCGATTTAGGTTCACGGTAAATTGTTCCTGAGTGCTTCCAATAAATTCCCGCCCACCATGCAAAAAGCGTGACCTGCATCACAGACAGCTACGATGTTCATGTGCGGCGGTGTACTACAAAGGGTGGCACACAGCAGGGCTTCCCCATGATGCCCCACTGTGCTTGGCTTGATGACGACCTTAGATGTCGCCGGTAAGTTGCTCGTGGCCCGGTCCGCCCTCTTCAAAGCGGCTGGGGCACTTCAACAACAGTTCTTCCGCCTGGAACACGCCGTTCTCGTCAAGATGGCCCGTCAAGATGGCCTGTGCCTCGTGCTGGAGCAGGTCCGGCTTGACCTGGTTCTCCACACGCACGTCCAGGCGGGCCATCGTCGGGTCCGTAACAGAATCGTGCAACGCCGTCGCCAAATCGTCGAACTCCGTCGGAATATGCGAGATGGTGAACTCGATAATCAGGTTCTCCTCGTCGTAGACAATGCTATCGCCAAGCACCGCGCCAGAGATGCGAACCGTCTCCCCGATCATGGCCGGGTCCTGGTGGATCTCATCAACAGTGATGAAATAACGTGCCCCCGTCAGTGTGCTAGACACGATCAGGTACGCAACTGCTGCCAAAATCATCACCCCGCCGATCAGGAATTTGACACGGTTCCCCCGGCGGCTCAATGCTTCAACCTTCTGTTTGCGATCTTCTGGGAGTGCTTGTTTCTCCCAGTCTTGCGCGATTTGGGTCATGGTGCTAAATGTCCTTTCCCCTTGCAATCTTATAGGGAGGCATCACGATCTTCAATTTGTGTAGTTTCCTCGATTATAGCCTAAGTGTAAGTCCCTGAGTAGGAATATCCCTGTGTGTAGATTAGTCTTTGCCGTTGTTGCGCCGCGCTGCCACCAGCCCCACCACAATGACCGCCCCCACACCAATCAATAAGATGAAGTTGCTGATCCCACCACCGCCCCCGCTGGCAGGTTCGGCTTCGGCGGCAAAGATCATCATCATCGGGAACGCCAGCGTGACCGCCAACGCCAACATCATGCCAAATCCTCGCATACACCCTCCAAACCTTAAGGTCTAGCTTGCTCTCTCATATTTCTATCATATCAGATTTTGACACAAAAAGCCGACCCTGTCAGCATGGATCGACCGAGGTAAATGTCATAATTCCCACGATGAATGTCATCAACAAGCAAAAAAAGCCCCCATTCCGCCTGGGAGTGAGGGCCTGAAGTGATGCAGGCTTTCAGCGAGCCGCCAAACAGCTAATGACGTTTCACTTAGTCGAAGCTCTGGACGTAGGCCAGAATGTCCGTCATCTGCTGGTGGGTGATATTCTGGCCGAAGTTGGCCGGCATCGCCCCCGCCGGGTAGCCGTCCACGACAAAGGCACCCGGGTCTACGATACTCTCCACGATATAGCGTACCGGGTCATCACTAGACGGGCGACCACCCTCACCAGCAACGGCTGCTGCCCACTGAATTTCCGTCAACGGCGCAACCACTGCGTTCCCGTGACAGCCAGAGCAGGCGTAAACACCATTGTAAATGGCCTGCCCGTTGTTCGGGTCACCAACGTAGTTATCCAGCTCAACAAGGATCGCGTCCACGTCTGTGCCGACAGGTTCACCTGTGTCACCAGCACCAGCAACCGTCACTGAAGCCTCATCCACAGCCAGGCGTGAAAACTGGTTGACCGCGTTCAGGTCATCCATCGTCCAATCGTTGCCCTTGTCCCAGTTCAGGATGTAGTTCGTCAAGTCCTGAAGCTCGTCCTGGCGCAGCGGGCCACCTGCGACCTGTCCCCAGGCTGCCATACCACCACCACTGGCGGGCCAGTAGTTCGCGCTACCCGGACGCCCGTGGACCAACGTGGTCAACACGAAGCTGTCCAGACTGCCTTCCCAACCAGCCTGCGTCAAACGCGGGGTGTCTGGGTCGTAGTTGTTCTCCAGGGCAGTTGCCATCTGCGCCAGCTTGCCCTCAACTGCCGTCTCAACCTCAGCAACCTGTGCTTCAAGGTCCGCAATCTCAGCCACAGCATCAGCTTGCAGCGGCTCTAACTCAGCAATCCGTTCCTCTGCTTCGGCCAGTGCCTCCTCGCCTAGCTCGCCCGTAAGTACCTGGGTGGAAAGATCCTCATACTCAGCAATAATTGCTTGCTGATTGCTGATGCCCAGTTCCAACCCCTCAATTTGGCGGCGCTCCGCAGCCAGGTAGTCATGCCCGAACAAATGCGGGTTATTGAGGCCCGGCGCACGCCCCTGCAAACCACGCCCGTCTACCCCGTGGCAGGTGGAACAGTTCTGGTTAAACAGGTATGCGCCACGCTCAACCGACCGTCCGTGATATTGATCCTGAAACGTCGCCATACGAGCCGGTTCGTTAATCCCGATCCAGCCGATAATCACCATAATACCAACAAAACTGGCGATACCGACGAGGATTCGATTCTCCAAGCTCTCGATCAGTAGTCGATCTAACTTCATCATTTCCCCTTGTTTTACATTAAAGTCCCCGCTTCAAAGTCTGGTATTTGAAACGGGGATCAGTGCGTTCAGCGGCGTGGGTTCGCGGCTTGCTTAACGCTCGAACCACTCGCTCTCGTTGTTGATATAGGTATACGTCAGGTTGCTGTTACGGATGGTTTCGCCCGTTACCTCGTCAACCGAGTCCCAGAAGACAAACACGTCAATACGCTTCACGTTCTCCTGGTGCGGCGAGATAATCACCCCACCCCAGGCGTTGTCCTCCAGGTGGTAACGCTCCATCAGGTGTTCCATCTCACGGATCGCACCTGCCAGTTGCGGCGAGGTGGACGGGACAGGGACAAAGTTCACCGTTTCGCCCGGTGCAATCCCTTGCAAGTTGTAACCCAGCAGGCTGGTCAACTCTTCGGCGTCGCTGGTCGTGACAATGCTGGCGTTGCCCTCGTCATCAAAGACTTCCTTCTCGTAGGTATGTGTAATCTCCTCGTTGAAGGCTGCGACCGCTGCCGCTGGGTTATCGCCGTGTAGCTGGCCTGTTGTGTACGCCCCTGGCGTCAATTGGTCGAACGGAATCGGACGCAGGACACCTGCGTGTTCTTCAGGCACCATCTCCGCCATGACCTCAATATCGCCGGATGTTGCCACACCCACTGTCGGTAGGCCCCAGTAGCTAAAGACAACCAGTAGCGCCAACAGAACGTAAGCAACCGTCATCGCAAAGCGACGGTCGGCGTAGCGACGGCTTGGGGTTGCATCCAGGTATGGCATCACAGCCAGGAAACCGAACACGATACCCGGGAATACCAATCCCCAGAACACCTTCGAGCCGAGCTTCAACGCACCCTGAATCCACAGGAAGTACCAGGGAGCCAGTGTGTGTAGCGGTGTATGCTGCGGGTTCGCGTGGCTCTCTAGCGGAGCCTTGAAGAACCAGGTCGCCATCACCACCAGTACAAATGTCGTTGTACCAATCCACATAATCTCGTTTGAGAGCACGTCCGGGATGAAGTACACGCGCTTGTCTAGCGGTACGCGCTTCGCGGTGTCCTCACCGATTTTCTCCTTCTGCGGCGGCAGGGAGTGCCCGTGGATGATAACCTTATAGTAGTGAACACCTGTGAAGATAAACAGCAACAGCGGCATCACCAAAACGTGTAGTAGGTAGAAGCGCAACAAACCGTTCGCGCCCATGTCCGGGCCACCACGAACCAGCAAGTTGAGGTTTCGCCCAACAAGGTCTTCCGGCGGAGCCGCCTCCACCATCGAAGCACCAATCGTCACCGCCCACAGCGCAAGCTGGTCCCACGGGAGCAGGTAGCCGCTAAAGCTGAGGAACAGCGTCACCAACAACAGGACCACACCCGTAAACCAAGTGAACTGTCTGGGTTTCTTATAGCTTCCAGTAAAGAAGGTTCTCAACATATGCAGGAACACAATAATCACCATCGCCTCCGCACCCAAACGGTGCAGGTCGCGCATGAACTTCCCAAGCGGTACGTTGCTCAGGATGTCGATCATGTTCGCGTAGGCAATCTCTGGCGACGGTGTGTACCAGATCATCAGGAACAACCCTGTGATCGTCTCGAACACGACGAAATATGTGGAGAGCCAGCCCAGGCGGAAGGTCGGGTAAAGCCCCGTCATATCCTGGTGGAAATACGCAGGGCGCATGTGCAGCCAGAAGGCATCCGCATGAGGTTGCAGGCGCGGGTTCGGGCGGCGGCTCGGGGCCTCACCACGTAGCGCCTCGCGGATGTCCTGAACATTCATACCAGCAGTTACGCGCTCGACAATATCGTCGACCTGCTCGTAAACCGCTTTGCTCAGTCCCTTTTCCTTGATGTCATCAAGGATTGAGGGGAAAGGCAGGATGGATTTTGCCATTGTTCTTCCTTGCTCCGATAAATTACGAGCTTACAATAACTACAATTTGGCGAGATCACCGGTGCGGCGCAGGCGGCTACCCGTGTCAATCTCAATACGGCTGATGCGACGCCCCGCCAACGGAACGGGATCCCCGTCTTCGTTGGTCGTCAAGCTGCTACCGTCCTCAAAGATCACCGTCGTCGAAAAGCGGTCTAAGCTGCGTGGGGCTGGCCCCTCAATATAAGCGCCGTCACGCTCGAACTTGGAACCGTGGCACGGGCACTCAAAACGATCGTTTGCCGGGATCCACGGCGGTAAACAGCCGAGGTGTGTACAAACGCCGTATAGCACGACCAAGCTGTCATCCTCCAAATGCGCAACATGGAACCGACCTGCCGGGACGGATACAGGTGTACCCCCCGCCAACGGTACATCGGCTGGGTCAAACGTGAAAACACCCCCGAACGTCCCCTCGGCGAAGCGCGGATAGGCAAACCACAAAATGCCTGCACTAACTTGCCCCAGCACCAGCACCGCCGAGGCCCCCCAGATGTAATATAAAAACTCGCGGCGAGTTGGCGGGCTGACCGTTACCTGGTCTTGCGCCGTCCCAGCCGCGCCCTTCGGCGCGTCAGCCGTTGTTGAAGCCATTCGCGTCTTCCTCCCAAGAAGCTACAGTAATGTAAGAAGTATGATGTAGAGTGTGATGAGTTATGTGCTAGAGATGATGTCTCGTAGCAAGCGTGTTACCTGTGGGTTCGTCAATTATAAACGGCCAACAGTGTGTAAAATATATCACAAGCACTTAGCAGTGTCAAAGCCGGGATTCTCATCCAACCCTAAAGATTTCGTGTGGATGATATAGCCCGATGGTCCCTCCCGATAAGTCGTGTGTATCGGCTACAATGGGGGAAATATAGGTTGAGGAACCAACATATGATGGCGAAGATACTCATTATAGACGATGAAGAACTCACTGTGGAGATGCTTTCTACCTTTTTGCGAATCAGCGGCCACGAACCGCTGGGCGCGCTGGACGGTCGCCAGGGCTGGAGCATTCTCGATTATGAGAACCCACAGGCAATCCTCTTAGACATTCAACTGCCAGACACCAACGGCCTCATCATGTGCCAGGAGATTAAGAGCACGCCGGACCTCGCTCATCTCCCCATTATCATGATTAGCGCCCACGCGCCGCCCAAGATTAAAGAGGCCGAAGCCGCTGGTGCTAGTGATTACCTGCAAAAACCAATTAACTTAAAGACCCTACAGGCCACCTTGGAGCGCAACCTCTAGCGTCGTCACTCCCCAATCTGGTTCAAGACATCCTGTGTGGCCTGCTCTGCGGTGCGTTCCCCTGTAACCACCGCCACCAGCCCCGTTTGCACAGCACGCGCCACCGCGCTGTTGGCCGCGCCAATATACTGCGGGGTCGCGTTCGGCATAATCGACAGCACAAACGACGCGTAGCCCTCGTCATACCAACGCCGGAGCGCCGTCCGCTGTGACGGCAGCAGGTTCAATGCCCGCACATACTCCCCCTGACGGTCCGTGTCTAACATCCAGTTGAGGAAGTCACGGGTGAGTCCCTGGCGCGTGGGGTTGTTGTTCGT
Organism: uncultured Anaerolineaceae bacterium; assembly: GCA_964462905.1. Lineage (GTDB taxonomy): Bacteria > Chloroflexota > Anaerolineae > Aggregatilineales > Phototrophicaceae > DAOTTY01. The sequence continues at coordinate 46,856 of CAYWZS010000007.1, read as the reverse complement.
AATCACCCACATCCACCCATCCAGGTTGGTTGCCGGTTCACCGTCCAGGGTTGGAATAGTCGCCACCTGAAGGTCTGGCCTGGTCGCGGCTAATTCCAGGTACAACGCCGACGACACCACCGCCCCCCCAAAATCATTAGCGTCCAACAATGTTTGGTAGTCCGTCGGGCGCAGGTACGTCGTCGCATTAGCCGCCAGAATCCCCTGGGTTGCAGCTTGCTCGTAAAATGTGAACAACGCCAACAACGTGTCTTCGTCCGTAGCGAGCGTTGACCCGCCAACCGCCCGTGGGACTGCCGCCTGATATTGCGTTAGGAACACCGTGTTTAAACTCCCGGCGGAGCCAATGGGCAGTAACAACGGCACGTTCGCTTCCAGATACATGTCCAAAGATGGAACCTCAAACGGTGTCGTGGATGGCGCGTAAACCACATGCTGAATCTCAAGCGCATATGGTAGCCCATAGAGCGTCCCATCCACTTGTCCCAGGTCCAGCGCCGCCCCGAACAAATCCCCAACAATTGCACTAGATACCATGCCCTCCATCGGTTCCACCAGGTCCGCTTCCACTGCCGCTAACAAATCACCGCGCCGAACCAACGTGAGGTCCGGCAGCACCCCCGGCGCGACCCCCGTCGCCGTTTGGAGGGTTGGCATGATGCCCCCTGTCTCACGAACCAACTTGCGCCGGATTTCGATATTTAGGTTTTCATTTGCCTCGCTAAAGGCGCTGATCTGCTCGCTTAAAAGGTCTGGGGTATCATCCCCTGTGGTTGGGATGAGCGTGTCTGGCAGCCACAACGTCAGGATTTCTGGCCCTTGTGGTGGGGTCGCCGCAACCGCCTGAATCGTCGTCGGCACGGCGCTCGGTGCGGGGGATGGGTTGGCTGTGAGTGGCACGTCCGTCTGCGCAGGGCCGGGCAACACTGCACAGGCCGTTACCGGGAGTAATACGGTCAATAGCAGCAGATGACGGCGAAAGTGCGCTAACATGGGTGGTACTATCCTCGCAGTTTTGTCGGGTACAGGCGCATTATATAGCATCATGCCCACGCATGACGACAGGGGGATGTTCTGCTAGACTGATGCCGCTGGCTTTCTGAATCCACAAGGACGCGCCGCTCATGCGCCTGCTGATGCTCAACAACGAATATCCGCCCATCGGCGGCGGCACGGCGACCGCCAACTATTATGTGATTCGCAACCTAGCAGAACGCGGCTTCAATGTAGACCTCGTAACCTCCACGCCACAGCGCAACACCTACGAGTTAGAAGAGCTGAGTCCCACCGCCCGCGTCTTTCGTGTGCCCATTTACAACAAGAACCCCCACTACCAGACCGAGCGCGAACTGCTCACCTACATCTATAACGCCTTCTTCTATGTACGCACCCTCTACAAAGGCCACGAACCGAAGTATGACCTGTGTCACGCCTGGAGCGGCCTTCCTGCTGGTGCATTGGCACTTTTGCTGAAGTGGAAACGCAATCTTCCATATGTTGTCGGGCTGCGCGGCAGTGATGTTCCCGGCTACGATGTGCGCTACCTGTGGCTGTATCCCTTCCTCAAGCCACCCCTCCGCATGATCTGGGGCGGGGCCAGCGCCATCACCGCCAACAGCTACGAACTCCGTAACCTTGCCCACGAGTTCCGCCCCCGCGATACAATTGAGGTGATCCCCAACGGGGTAGACCTGCAACGCTTCAACGTGACGCACCTGCGTGACAAGGGCGAGGATGACACCTTCAAGATTCTGTGTGTTGCCCGGCTTGTTGAGCGCAAAGGGATCCACCATCTAATCCAAGCGGCCAAGCTCATGATTGCAAAGCGCCGCAACTTCAAGGTGATCCTTGTCGGGCGCGGTGACAAAGAACGCGAGTTCAGGGCACTCGCGGACGACCTCGGCCTCTCTCAGTGGATCGACTTTCGGGGCGATGTCCTCCACTACGATGTCCCAGCCGTCTACAATGAGGCAGACCTTTTCATTCTGCCGTCGCTGAACGAGGGCATGTCTAACGCCGTCCTAGAAGCGATGGCGAGCGGCTTACCCATCGTCACCACCTACACAGGTGGCACAGCGGAGATGCTACGCGGCAATGGCATCGTTATCCCCAAACAATCACCAGACGCCATAGCACAGGCGATTCTCGAAATTTGGGACAACGACCCACTGCGGCAGGCAATGGGCGCACGTAGCCGCGCCATTGCCGAAACCCTCACCTGGGAGCGGGTCGCCGACGATTACATCGACCTCTACCAGCGCACCATGATCTCTCTAGGTCGCAATGTTGAGGCGCGGGCACTCGGATGAAACAATCGTCCCACCGCTCAAGCAAGCTCTCCCCCGGTAAAATCTGGCAATTAAGCCTTCAACCTGTTTACGGGGTGGGGTTTTGGGGGTGGGGGTTCGTCTGGCTGGCGCTATTATCATTTTTCATCGTCCCCACCACCGCCCAGGGAACCTGCGCCACCGTCGATGCCGTGAACTTCCCGGTAGACTCCACAGCCTACGTCATCTCACAAGGCTACGCCGCCCGCTCTCCCCGCCACGATGGGCGCTATCACACCGGCGAGGACTGGGTTCTGCCGGGCGGAGCCGCCGCTGGGCAGCCGGTACGAGCGATTGCCACCGGGCGCGTCACCTTCGCCTTGCCGCAGGGCTGGGGCCGTGATGGGGGTGTCGTCATCCTACAGCACACCCTCCCCGGCAACACCACCGCTTACAGTCTCTACGGCCACATCCGCGAGTCCGATGGGGTGAGCTTCCCGCCGGGCGGTGCTTGTGTCGAGCGCGGTACCGTTCTTGGTGTAATCGCCGATGCCCGGCCCGTGCCACACCTCCACTTTGAGGTTCGCACAGCTAACGGCAGTACACCCGGCCCCGGCTATGTGACCGACTACCCAGATTTTGTTGGTTATCGGCATCCGTCCGCCTTCGTCACGGACTGGGCCGCTCGCTTAAGCAACGCCGTAGACTGGGTCACGACGCTGCGCGATCCGCGTGGGCCGCTTGCGCCCCCGTTGATGCTCAACGACGATAGCGCCCTCATCCTCACTCCGGGGGCCATCACGCGCATCTTGCCGGATGGCCGCGCCCTGTGGCGTACCACGCTGGACCGTCCCGCCGTAGCCATTACTGGGGCCGCTGGTGCAGCGCTCCTTCACAACACAGACGGCACTGTCTCGCAGATCACCCCCGACGGTACGCTGGTCGAAGGCTGGCAACTGGAAATCACCCCCGCCGCCGCCCCCTTCTCGCTGGATGACCTGCTCGTGTTTCCAATGTCTACGGGCCGTTTGGCCGCTCTGGATACCACCCGCCGCACTGTCGTTTGGGAGGCCGGGGAAGTGCCAGCGATAGTCGAGGGACACGTTGCCGCTGAGGTGATCGCACTCCGCACACCAGACAATATGCTCCTCACCCTGGGCCGCGCCAACCTCCGCGAACTCGACCGTGCCCAACTTCGCCCGACATCGGCAGTCACGGCCAATCCATCAGGCGACCTGTTGGTTTACACCCGCACCGGGTTATGGCGCGTGCTGGCCGACGGTGTATGGGAACCCGCACCTCACGCTGCGCCACCTCTGACTGGCTCCGCAGGGCTGGCCGCGCTTCCCGGTAATGATCTGCTCCTTTACGACGGCGAATCTCTCTCACATCTCAGTGCAAATGGCGAAACCCGCTGGCAGGTCGCGCTCCCTGGTGTGCGCGGGCGGGTCGTCCTGTTCCCGCTAGGGGACCGCGCCTTGCTCCTCAGTACAGGGGGTGATGTTGCCGTAGCAGACCCCTTCACAGGTCTCTGCCGCCTCCAACTGACCGCCACCACCCACGATGCTCGCCTGTGGCACAACCTCCGCGACGACACACTGCGCGTGCTCATTGGCCCCACCTTCGCCACACTGGATTGGAATAGACTCACGACAAACTGCCCCTAGCGTTAAAAGATTTAGCAGCAATATAAGAACTTTGCTAAATCAGTTGACGCTCGCACATGGGTGATGCTATATTATCGATGATTCGGTTAGCAGTCACCAATTCTCGCTGCTAAAACCGGGCAGACGCATATTATCTATCACTGACATATGGCGCACCGCGCCCACATCAGTCACAAGGAGGAAAATCACAATGGCAACTATTCGCCCACTTGGGGACCGCGTGCTGGTCAAGCCGATTGAGCAGGAAGCAGAGACCGCCAGCGGGCTATTGCTGCCGGAAACGGCCAAGGAAAAGCCACAGGAAGGTGAGATCGTTGCAGTTGGCGCAGGCCGCCGCGATGACGACGGCGACCGCATCGCCCTCGATGTTGAGGTAGGCAACCGTGTCATCTTCGCCAAGTACGCTGGCACTGAGATCAAGCTAGACGGCGAGAAGATGCTCATTATGAAGGAAAGCGACCTCCTCGGCATCCTGGAATAACCCGCGCCGACGGACCCGCAATTTGAAATTCACCCAAGCAAACTGACATCTAATGAGAGGAACAGCGAAATATGGCGAAGCAACTGATATTCCGTGAGGAAGCACGCGCGAGCTTGCAGCGTGGCGTGGACAAGCTGGCAAGTGCCGTCAGCACCACCCTGGGGCCGAAGGGCCGCAACGTTGCCCTGGACAAGAAGTTCGGCGCACCGACTGTCACCCACGACGGTGTAACGGTCGCTAAAGAGATCGAGCTTGAAGACCCCTTTGAGAACATGGGCGCACAGCTTTTGAAGGAAGCTGCCACCAAGACCAACGACATCGCAGGCGACGGCACCACCACCGCGACCGTACTCGCCCAGGCCATTGTCAAAGAGGGCCTGAAAAATGTCGCCGCTGGCGCGAACCCGATGTTGCTGAAGCGTGGGATCATGGCTGCTGCTGAGGCGGTCGCTGCTAACATCTTGGAGCAGGCCACCAGCATCAGCACCAAGGAAGACATCGCCAGTGTTGCCAGCGTGTCCGCACAGGACGAGGAAATCGGTGGGTTGATCGCCGAGGTGATGGACCGCGTTGGTAAGGACGGCGTCGTCACCGTTGAGGAGTCCAATGGTTTGGAGTTCGAGACGGACTACGTTGAAGGTATGCAGTTCGACCGTGGCTACCTCTCCCCGTACTTCGTGAATAACACCGAGACAATGGAAGCTGCTATGGATGAGCCGTATGTCCTTATCCACGACAAGAAGATCTCCGCTGCCCAGGACATCGTACCCGTCTTTGAGAAGCTGATGCAGGTCGGCAAGCGTGAAATGGTCATCATCGCCGAGGACGTAGACGGCGAAGCACTCGCAACGATGGTACTCAATACGCTGCGTGGTGTGTTCCGCGTGCTCGCAATCAAGGCCCCGGGCTTTGGCGACCGTCGTAAGGCCATGCTCCAGGACATCGCGATCCTGACAGGCGGCACGGTCATCAGCGAGGAAACCGGGCGCAAGCTGGAAACCGTCACGCTTCAGGACCTGGGCCGCGCTGGTAAGATCGTCTCCACCAAGGAAGACACCACCATCGTTGACGGTGCTGGCGAGGAAAGCGCCATCCAGGGGCGTGTAGACACCATCCGCAAGGAAATCGACATGTCCACCAGCGACTACGACCGCGAAAAGCTCCAGGAGCGTCTGGCGAAGCTGTCCGGCGGTGTGGCGATCATCCGCGTGGGTGCCGCGACCGAAACCGAACTGAAGGAGAAGAAGCACCGTGTTGAGGACGCCCTGAGCGCAACCCGTGCTGCTGTTGAGGAAGGTATCGTTCCCGGTGGCGGTGTCACGCTCGTGAACGCTATCTCCGCTGTCGAGGATCTGCTCAAGACAGACGCCATCAAGTCCGCCCACATGGACATTCAGACTGGCGTTCGCATTATGCAGAAGGCGCTCGAAGTGCCGATGCGTAAGATCAGCGCCAACGCCGGCGAGGACGGCGCAGTCATCATCGAGAACGTCCGTCGCCTTCAGAAGAGCCGCAAGAACCACCGTATCGGCTATAACGTCATGACGGGTGAATACGTCGATATGGTCGAGGCTGGCGTGCCAGACCCGGCCAAGGTGACGCGTGGCGCAGTCGAGAACGCCGCGTCCATTGCCTCCATGATCCTCACCACCGAGGCCCTCATCACCGACATCCCGGAGAAGGATGCCCCGATGCCAGGTGGTATGGACGGCATGGGTGGCATGGGCGGCATGATGTAACCCCCCCGTCTACCCGGACGAAACAAAGCGCCCCGCGACTCGCAGGGCGCTTTTTGGTTCGAAAACCCATCTAACGCCTGAGCATTCTATGAGCAGCCTACAGCACGCTGTATGATCGTGTGTCACCCCGCTATCCTTACCCTACGAGATGCATATCATTACAGGAGACACCATGCCAACTGTTCTCATCACCGGGGCCACTGACGGCATCGGCTACGCGCTGGCCCAGCTTTACGCCGCCCGTGGCGATCGCTTGGTCCTGGTCGGGCGGCGGCCATTGGACGCACTAAACGACCCATTCTTCACCCCACAAAATTACATCGCCGCTGACCTCGCGACACCCAAAGCACCAAAAAACGTCGCGTCCTTCCTAGAAGCACAGAGCATTACCCACATCAACCTGTTGATTCACAACGCCGGATTAGGCTACTTCGGCCCAATCGCCGACCAGTCCGCCGAGAACATCATCACGCTGACCGCCGTCAACTTTCGTGCCCCAGTCCTGCTGACTCACAAACTGCTACCCTACTTAAAAGGCGGCAAAGTCAGCTTTGTTAGCTCCGTCGCCACCGCCATGCCCACGCCGGACTACGCCGTCTACACGGCGACCAAGGCCGCGCTAGACGCCTTCGCCCACAACCTCCGTATGGAACTCGCGCTGGACAACATCGACGTTACCCTTATCCACCCCGGCGCAACCCGTACCGGGATGCACGCCAAGGCCAACATGCCCGGCGACAACAGCAAATACACCCCCGCTGCCGAGGTCGCCGCCGCCATTCAACGCACCCTGGATAGCCACGCCTCCGGCGCGACAGTCGGCGCGGTCAACAAGGTGTTACGCTTCGTCGGCAATAACTTTCCAAGATTGGTGGATACCATGATGAAAGGTAGTCGGAAATGAGCAAGCACGCCGTAATCACCGGGGCCGCCGATGGCATCGGCAGGGCGCTTGCTGCCCGTGCGCTTCGTGATGGCTACACCGTCACCGGAATTGATGTGGACGAAACCAAAGGAGCCGCCACCGCCGCCCAACTGGGCGAGGCGCTCACCTTTATCTATACTGACCTCAGCGACACAACCGTTATTGCTCCACTCGCCGCCCAACTCCAGGGAATCGACCTGTTGATTCACAACGCTGGCATCAACGAAGTGGGGTACTTCGCCAACACCGACGCCGCCCGCCAGGACCGCGTGATCTCGCTGAACTTGCTGGCTCCCATGTTGCTTACCCAGGCGTCGCTGGCCGCGAACGCACTCAACACCGGGGCATCGCTGGTGTTTGTCTCGTCGTTGTCACGCTATGTGAGCTATCCGGGGGCCAGCGTCTACGCCGGGACCAAGGACGGCCTCGCATCCTACGCCCGGTCATTGGCCGTCGGCCTGCCGGACCACCATGTCATGACGGTCTACCCAGGGCCAACCCGCACGGTTCACGCCCGCCAGGCCAGCCCGGACAACTCCCGCGAGGACAAACGTATGTTGCCGGAGGATTTAGCAGACTATGTGTTAGATGGAGTCGCAAAACGGCAACGGGTGGTTATCCCTGGCGCGGCGAACTGGGCATTCGCGGCCTTTGGGAAGCTCCTGCCGGGGGTTGCCGACGGGGTCATGCGGCGGTCGTTGCTGGAGAAGTTCGAGCGTTAGCTCTCGTCGGCTTTGGGGTAACGCCCGCTGACCAGCGTGTCCTGAAGCGCCGCCAACCCGTCCCAATCGCCCTTGGCGGCGTAGCTTGCTTGCTCTGCCCAGCTTTCTGCGGACGGTGAAAACCGCACCCCCTCGGCGTCTGTCGCCGCCTGAAGATCATCAACCGTCTTGGCAGCTACCTTCTCGAACGTGTCAATGCCCTGGGCAATCAACGCCTTGCTGATGGTCGGGCCGATGCCTTCGAGCTTGGTCAAGTCATCCGGCTCGCTCGTGGGCGGGCTGAACGGTGCTGCCGGTGTCGGGGTTGGTGTTTCGGCCAACGGAGCGGGCACAATCGCCGACGAAACCCCCTCACGTCCCTCCCGTAGCGCCGCCCCCGTAAACGCCAGCGCTAACGCCAGCACCACGACCAGCACCAACCATGTCCCGCCGAAGCTCAAGTTGCCAACGATTAACCCCGACAGCAGAAACAGCGCCACTGTGTAGGCGGTCACGGCAACAAATGTGAATGTGGAGGGAGAATTTTGTGTTGTCATCGCGATTTTTCTTCCAATAACTTGAGATGAGTCCTTCATGAGCGTGATCTTATCCGACAACCACTCATTCGTCAAAGCCGAGCTTTATAGATCGCGAGTGCGACGGTTGTCCATCTCCACATCAAAGCGGGTGAACAACAACATACAGGTTGCCGCCCGCAATGTCCCAGACTTGCGGAGTTGGTACTGGTCGCGCAACGCTGCCACCAGGTTATCAACCAGCTTTATCATGGCCTCTGGCAATGTCCCCTCATGGAGCATCAGTTGCACTTCCCACAGGTCCAACAATTCGCCCGCGTCCGTTGTTCGCGTGGAAACGATATTTCCCTCATGGAGCATTCGCTGTGGACGAATGTGCTTGCTCACAATGTCCACCGCCTCCCGAACTGGCGTCACTTCCATCACGATATGCCGTGTGCCGACCGCCGGAACACTCATGATGTTGGTCGGTTTGACCTCTCTCGAAACCCCGCGTAACTCCTGAAAGTAGCTTAAGGCCTCCAACAACGGGCCAATCTCGCCAGAAAGACAAGTCGGTGTAATCCCATCCGGCCCCAGGCCCGGGTACTTCTGTAGTGACTTGAGCTGTGTCAGGCGGATACGCTGGCTTGCCACCACGGGAATAAACTTGAAGCCGACAACCACCCGGAGGTGACCCAGCTTCAGCACATCCTTATGCGTAATCGTCTGGCGTGTCTCTGGTGGAATCCGCGTACCGTTAATCCAGGTGCCGTTGGTGCTGTTGTGGTCTTTCAGGTATATCCCATTGCTCGACGTATACAAGCTGGCGTGCTTGCGCGAAACACCGTACCCGGTGTCATCTGCCGCCACAAGGCCCACGAAAACATGCCGTCCTCGCTGGACTGTATCCCCACGCCCTAGCGTGACTTCCTCCGCGTCTCGAACGTAAATCAATTCCTCTGCGCCCTCCATCGCCAGCACGATTTCCCCGGCCTCAATTTCGTCCGGTAGGCTGACAGACTTTTTGTGTGACTTTTGAGTAGGAAGCTCTTTAGGCCGGAAGGCGTAGGTGGGTTGTGTGTCCTCGTTCAAATCTTGTTGATCGTCGTCTGCCACTATCGCGCACCTCTGAACACTTCAACCGAATCAATGTATGAATGAATGAATTATAACGCAGATAAATAAATTATGTAGCAGCGAGCTTATTGCAGACAACTCACAAAGTTGTTAGCTCACCTTTGCAATCATTGTAATGGCCTGTTGCCTGCCACATTACAAGCTCACAACGTAAGTAGCGCCAACATCGAAATACGGTTAACATGAGATAGTGTTGTCGGTGGACAAAAACAAGGACGGCCCACATTGAGTACCAACCCAGCAGAGTTGCTGAAGAGCCACAACCCCGAAGACCGTATGCAGGGCATTCGGATCGTGGCCGGGATGCGGAGTGAGAAAGCCTTGCGCGTGCTGATGAAGATCTACAAGCAAGACCCTGACGAAGGGGTGCGGGCGATGGCGAAGAAGGGGGCGTCCGTCGTGGCGGAACGCCTGCGAGAACAGCAAGCCGCCGTAGAACAGGTGGAGGAAGAAGCCTACGAGGACCCGCTCGCCATCGAAACAGTTGAGGTCAGTGCTAAGGCCGAACGCCGCGCCAAAGCGTACCTAGACGAGGCGATGGACCATCAGATGATCGAGGACCGTGAGAAGGCTGTCAAAGCCCTCAAGAAGGCGCTGGACGCTAACCCGAACATCGCCAAAGATAACTACTTCCAGAGTGTCGCCGCCTCCGTAATGGAAAAGGACGCCGAGAGTGCCGTCCGCGATCTCGTCCGGGAGGATAAGCGCCGCGATCTCATCCAGGCGGACAAGCAGAAGAAAACTGACGCGAGCATCGCCGACCACATGGCCGAGGCGGAGAAGTTCGGCTGGGCCTCGCTGGCGATTGACATCATCCTGTTTAGCCTCGTGATGTTCTTCGGGGGGCTGCTCAGTGTGATGGTGATCGACTTTAGTGCAGAGGCGAACTTCAATCAAATTCAAGCTCAGTTTGAGACCACCGTGGACGAAAATGGTGCTTCCGCTCCGCCAAAACTGGACCGAAACGACCCCGAACAGGCGGAGGCTGTCGCCAATGCCGAGGCACGGCTGGAGGTTGCGCAGGTCGTCGTGCAGGTGATGAACGTGGGCCTGGGGGCGCTGCTGGGCGCAACCCTGCTGTTTGTGTTCCTCCCCGCGCTCATTGTCTATGGGCTGGTGACAAGCCCAATCGCGACCCGGCTATTTAATGGGCACGGCACCGGAACCTACGCGATTCACAACCTGTTGAGTGTCTACATCACCCCAGCACTGGTGTCCTTTGGCGTGATTATCGTGGTGGCGATTCTCGTGTTCCTGGTGGGCCTGTTGCCGTTGAGCATCGGTCTCATTGTGATTGGCGGTATCCTGTCGGTAATCTCGCTGGTGGTGACGATTCGTATGTTGCTCGCCATCGCTAAGACCTACAAGTTTGGGTTTGGCCCGGCCTTGCTAACGGCGATTGTCGCCAGCATCCCCGCTAACATCATCATGGGTGTGGTTGGTGGGGTGCTGGGTGGCCTGTTAGCGGGTGCCTTCGCGACCCTGAACGCCGCTGTTGGGGCGATCTAACGGACGAACCGCGCCACAATCTCCGTCGTGAAGGTCTGCGGCGCGAGGTCTAGCGGTTGCACGCTCGCCAGCTTGTAGCCCTGGCGGGCGAGCCGCTTGGCATCCCGCGAGAACGTGGCAGCGTCGTCGCTGACGTAGACCACCGTTTCCGGCGCGAGTGCTACCAGCGCGTCCAACGCCTCGGTGCTCATCCCCTCTGCCGGGGGATTCACAATTGCCGCGTCGTAGGGGTCGGCGGCCTCTAGTACCTCCTCAGCCTCACCCTCAATCACCTCGACATGCTCCAAATCCGCCGTGTTGGTGTCGGCGTCCGTCGCGGCAGGCGGATAGCTCTCAACCAGTGTTACATAATCCGCCCCAGACGCCGCGAACGCCCCCAACAGCCCCACCCCTGCGTATACGTCAATCACACTCTTGGCATTGCCGAGCGCCGTCAGCACTGCGTCAATCAGTGGTTCTAGTGCCGTGACATTGGCCCGGAACGCGCTCCCCGCCGTTACGCGGAACTCGCGTTCGCGCACGGTGTAGCGCAGGTGCGTGTCGCCTGCGAGGTTGACGGGGGCCTGGTCCGGCAGAATCAGGTTGACGCTGGCGATCAGGTCCAGTTCTAGCGACGGAGCCTCCTCCGCAGCCGCCCATAACGTCACCATCTGGTCGCCCTCACCGAGCGCCAACTCAACCTGCTTGAAGGGCGATACCTCCAGGTCTAGCTGGTGATAAAGCGCCAGCAAGTCCGGGTGGATGATGTGGCACTCGTCAATTGAAAAGACGCCGCCCCCCGCGCCGACAAAGCCGAGTTTTCCGTTCTCGCCGACGCGCCACACCGCCCGCTGCATGTAGTTCCAAGCGGCTGGAGCCGGGATAATCGCCTGGACGGGTGGGTCGTCAAAGCCGCCGATGCGCTCTAGCTGGTCCGCTAACACATCCTGCTTGATGGGAGGTTGCACGGCGGGGTCGATGTGCTGCCAGTGACAACCGCCACAGCGCCCCGGCCCGAAGTGGGCGCAACGGGGCAGCACGCGGTCCGCAGAGGCGGCAGTGAGTTGGACGCCCTCTGCGAATATCACCCGTCCGGCCTCGCGCTCGGCCCGCGCCTGGACGATCTCGCCGGGGATGGTGTAGGGGATGAACACGACGCGCTTCTCGTGGCGGCCCAGGGCGCTCCCGCCGTAGGCCATTGTCTCCAGTTCAACCTCAAACAGCTCGTCGGGCATGGTGTGGCTCCTGTGGTGGTGGGATGATGAGCGTTCAGGATAGCGCAAAATAGGCACGATTCGCAGCGTGGGGTGCGGCGGACACAGCGGTCCGCCCCATAGAAAGCGATGTTTACCCGATCTCGTCCAGGTCGATCATGCCGTCGCCGTAACGTTTGCCGGGTTCGATGACAGTACCGCCGGGGTTTACATCCACGGTTGCCATGAGGTCGTAGGTGGTCGCGCCTGTGATCCGCACCGGGACGATCTCGCCGGGGGGCAGTTCGCCGTCCACGACGACGTAACCGTCGATCTCTGGGGCGTCACGGTAGCTACGGGCCAGCGATACGATCCCAGCGTCGTTGCCGTCGTCGTCCTCGCCCTGGGCATGGCCCTCCACCAGCACGTCCAATATCTTGCCGACAAGCGCCTGATTACGGGCAAGGCTGATCGTCTGTTGGTGCGCCATCAGTTGATTGTAACGGGCCTGCTTTACGTCGTCGGCGACCATGTTTGGGAGTGTCGCGGAGGGGGTGCCAAGTTCGTAGGAGTAGGTGAAGGCACCCACGCGGTCGAACTGTAAATCGTCAATCATCCTCATGAGCGCGGCGAACTCCTCATCGGTTTCGCCGGGATAACCGACGATGAAGGTGGTTCGTACACACAGGTTCGGGATAATCGCGCGCATTTTGCCCAGCGTCTCGTAGACCCACTCGACCTTGGCGGGGCGCTTCATGCGCTTGAGCGTCTCGCGGTGGCCGTGTTGCAGCGGGATGTCGAGGTAGGGAAGAATCTGGTTATGCTTGGCGATGGTTTGCATAAGGCGCTCGGTCACGTAGCCGGGATAGGCGTACATGATGCGAATCCAGGGGATGTGCGGGGCGGCGGCGACAATCGCGTCTAGCAGTTGGGCGAGGCCGTCCTTCATGCCGATGTCACTGCCGTAGTCGGTACTGTCCTGGGCGATGAGGATCAACTCCTTGACGCCCATATCCTGTAGGCGCACGGCCTCCGCGACGAGGCGCTCCATTGGACGGCTAACGAGGGTTCCCTTGATGCTGGGGATGGCGCAGAAGGCGCAGGGGCGACGACAGCCGTCACTGATCTTGAGGTAGGCGCTGGCACCCTCCACGCTGGCACGGAGGACGCCGCGCTCATCCAGCCCGACAACCGCCGCGTCTGTGGGCAGGTGATAGAGCGGCTCCGGGTGTTTGCGGTCGCGCAGGCGGGTGATGAGGTCAAAGGTGTCCATCCAACGGCGGGTGCCGATCACACCGTCTAGTCCGGGTACGTCCTGGATCAAGCTCTGGCCGTAACGTTGGGACAAGCAGCCGGCGGCAATGACCATCTGGCCGTCGCGTTTGATCTCGACGAGGTCACGCAGGGCGCTAATGGACTCTTCTTTTGCGGAGTTGATGAAGCCGCAGGTGTTGACAATCATCACCTCGGCCCTGGCCGGGTCGCCGACGCCGCGCATCCCGTTATCCGCGAGTAACTGGCCGATAGACTCGGAATCGACGGTGTTCTTGGAGCAGCCGAGGCTGAGAAGGTAGTACTTGTCTTTAATTCGGGACTTGAGGGGCATTACGTTAAATCCTGTTTTGGTGGGCTGTAGGCATTTTACACGAGCGGCCCCGCTGGATAAACATTTATCCAGCGGGTTTGGTGGGCGTACCGTCAGCGGGAGTGATCCGCAGCGGCAGCACGGCAGTTGGGACGGGTGTTTCCGACGGTGTGAGCGTCAACGTGGGGGTGAGGGTTAATGTGGGCGTGGGGGTTGGGCCAATCGTCGGGGTGAGCGTTGGGGTGTTGGTTGGGATCGAGGTCCAGGTCGCCGTCGCGGTTGGCGCTGGTGTATCGCTTGGCGGCAGCGTCTCGGTGGGGGTGGGGGATGGTCCCTCGGTGCTAGTGGGCGTCTGCGCCTCGATCAACGCGCCGACATCAACCTGGGCGGTGGGTGGTGGGGTCAGTGTGAAGGCGGAGGTCGCCTCGAAGTTGGCCCCGGAACTCACATCCACACCATCCACGGTGAATGTGACCTGGACCTGTTGGCCGCGCCGCCCAAATGAGCGTTGCGGATTGCCGTTGTAGGTGACGAGCAGGGCATCTGCGTTGGCGGCAGTGAGGTTGACCTCACTGACAGTCTCATTGACCCCAACCGTGACCTCGGCACCGGGGGGTGCCACGCCGACGAACCGCTCCTGGCCGTCCGCCTCCACGCGCAGCCACGTCCGCTGGCGCATCAACACGGAGACCATTACGCCCTGCCCGGTGTAGACCTGCGTCAGATGCACGAGGTCAGTCGGCTGGAGGATCATCTGCGCGGAGGTGGCCGACGGTAGCGGGGTATAGGTGGCGGTGGCGGTTTCCGTGAAGATGATGTCCGGTATGTCCGCGATTTCCAGCATGGCGGGGGGTTCCTGCAATAGCTCGTAGGTAACGAAGGCGATCACGGCGACAGCGGCTATTGACACAAGCAACAACACGCTGCGGTTCAGGCTGTTGCGACGCCGCCGGGCACGGATAGCGGCGGCGTCGCTCATGGTCACGAAGTCCTCGGGGACAACGGGCAGCGACGGGTCGGTATCGGTGATGTTGCGGGCGGCCTGAAGCGGCGGGATGGCGGCCTCTTGGCGGCGGCGGTTGCGGCGCGTTTGGCGGTTGCGGACGGGTTTGGGGTTGGTCTGGTCGGCCTTGGCTTGGCGCTCGGCCTCGCGCTGGCGACGGGCGGCGGCCTTGGGGTCATTGGCCTCCACCACGGCAACATCGTAGTAGTCGATCACGCGGTCGCTATCTAAGCGGAGGAAACGGGCATAGTTGCGAATAAAGCCGCGCACCTGTACGCTGGACAGGCCCGGCGGGGCAAAATCGCCCGCCTCGAAGGACTCCAGGATGCGTAGGCGGATCTTCAGGGCAGTTTCGGCGTCCTCCAGCGTGAGTTCACGGGCCTCACGGGATTCGCGCAGGTAGCGTCCGATCTCGTAAAAGTCCATAGCGCGGGGGCTGCGGCTCCTGTCTCACAAAAAAAAGACCCCGATACAGCACAGGGAATTCGCTGATCGGGGTCGTGTGCTGCTGATCGCGCGTGCGGGGCGAACGAGTGGCGGGTTAGCCCTCGTCATCCTCGTCGTCGTAGTCGCCGCCTGCTGCCGGGACATCCTCGTAGTCGTAGTCCGGGGCGGGGGGCAGGCTGCCGTCTTCCTCGCGCACCGCTTCGATTTCAGCCTCGGCCTCGGCCTCGGCCTCAGCGCGTTCCTCGCGGTTTCGCAACTGGTTCAGGTCAACCTTAACGATGTCACCGCGCTCGTCGAACTGCATTTCCTGAATCAAGCCCTCAGCGATGGCCTCCTGCTGGCGGTTGTACTCCACTTGCTGGTCCTCGCGGATCACGCGGACGAACAGCACTGGGGATACATCGGTACCCAAGCGCACAGCCACTTCATGCAGGCCAATGTCGCGCAGGCCCTGCTGGCTGATGCGGCGGCGGTTAATGTCTACGCCGGTGGCCTCGTCCAACGCTTCGGTGATGTCTTGGGTGGTAACGGAACCGAAGAGCTTGCCGGTGTTGGCGGCACGACGGAAAAAAGTGAGGTTGGTGCCGTTGATACGGCGGCCCAAATCATTGAGCATTCCCTCGTACTCTTCGCGGCGTTGTTCGGACGCCTCACGGATCTTGGCGTATTTCTTGAGGGCGCTGGGGGTTGCTTTGGTTGCCAGCCCTTTGGGGACCAAATAGTTACGGGCGAACCCGTTGGCAACTTCGACAACTTCCCCTGCGACCCCGTGCTTGTACACGGTTTCGAGCAGAATAATCTTCATGGTGGGTGTCCTTTTGATAACATCAACCGCGCCTCTTAACCGGAAGAGGCGCGGGATTTGGCTTGTCGGTTGACGAAACGACTTGCAATTATAAGGATGTGGGGCGGGTTGCCAACCCCAAATCACGGTCTCCGTTATTGAAGCAGGTTCGGCGGGAAGATGATGCGCCATGCGATCATCACACATAGAACATAGCCACCCGCAGCAAACCAGGTGTAGTCGTTCACGAGGAGCAGCGTGGACGAGATAAGGAACCCGGTGAACAACACCGCACGGGTTGCGATCTGGATGTATATCTCTAGGAAGCGCATTTGAATCCGCCACTTGCGCGACGGTTCCGTGGTGACACGAATGTCGCCGCTGCGTAGCTCGCGCATGAGGTCGCTGTTGCTGGTGGCCCCAGGGGCGACGGCCCGCGTGAGGATACGTGACCCGGCCTCAAACAGATTGCCGGAGCCGAAAATATTCCCGATGAGCGTACCGCCGACGCTGGCCCCGTCGCTAGCACGCATCCGCATCATCTTCTCGGTAAACGGTTGAAGCGCCATCCACGGGTTAAAGCGCGGGTCCAGCGACGTACACATCCCGCTGAGGATGCCCATTGTGCGGGCGAGGTAGATGAAGTTCTGCGGCATCTGGAAGGGCATGTCGAACAGTAGGTCGTTGAACTCCTCGCCAAGCTGCTCCATCACCTCGTAGTCCACATTGGTGAGGTCTTGCATGTCCATGCCCCACACCTGGTCAAAAGCGGCCTTGGTTGCGGCCTCCAGGCGGTCCATGTCTGCGGAGGGCAGCAGCAGGTCAAGTTCTCTATAGCTGGCAATCAGCCCTCTGGCGTCCCGGTTGATGACTGCAATCAGCGTGCTAACCAACCCGTCGATGATCTGTGGGGTGAGCGTGCCGGTCATGCCAAAGTCGATGTAAATGAGGTAGAAGGGGCGTCCCTTCGGGCCGAAGTCGGCGTTTTCGTCCTCGACAGGTAGCGGATAGACAAACAGGTTGCCGGGGTGTGGGTCCGCATGGAAGAAGCGTTTGTCGAACACCTGCCGTAAGTACGAGTCCATCAGGCGGTTGGCGATCTCGTTGCGGTTGATGCCAGCGGCCTCCAGGCGCTCATAGTCGTTGATCTTGATGCTGGTGACATCCTCCATCACCAACAGGCGATCTGTAGACAGTTCATCGTAGACCATTGGGATATAAATGGTCATGTCGTCCTGGAACATCCGGGCAAAGGCCTGGGCGTTCTGGGCCTCTTTACGGTAAGAAACCTCCTCCCACAGCACGCGCCCGAACTCCTCGGTGATCTCGACGGCGTTGGCGCGGCGCGAGATGAATTTGAAGCGCATTGCCACCCGTGAGATGAGCAGCAGAGAGGCCATATCCGTGTCAATAATGCGGACGATACCGGGGCGCTGGACCTTGATGACGACGCGGTCCCCATTGGCGAGCTTGGCACGGTGGACTTGCCCCAGGGAGGCAGCGGCGATGGGTTCCTTGCGGAGCCATGTAAACTGTTGCTCGTAGTCCTCACCGAGTTCGGCAATGATTACTTTTTCGATCTGCTTGAAGTCCACCGCCGGGATTTCGTCCTGTAGCCCAGCCAACTCCATGATAATCTCCTCCGGGAAGATGTCCGCCCGGGTGGAGAAGAACTGCCCGGCCTTGATGAACACCCCCCCCATGTCCGCCGCGAGCTTGCGAAAGTCGCGGGCGTAGGCCTTCCAACGTTGGACACTGTGCGCCTGGACGAACTTCTCGCCCATCACCCGTTTGACGAGCCACTCCCAGTAGAGGATGCGAATGAGCAGGCCAGCAGCCCATAGGACCGCTCGTGTAAAGCGGATTTGCATCCGCAGCGAACGCCGAGCTGGGGCGCGTTCCTGGGCAGACGGCAAGCCGTCCAGGTCAGCCTCTGGGCGGGCTTTGCGTGGCGGTGGCGGGGGTTGGACCGGGGTGCCATCGGCAAGGACCATCGCCCGTGAGCGTACCTCGGACGGTGGCACGGGGTCGGACAGGGCATGGGGGGGTGTTGGCTCCGGCTCGGTCGTGCTGGCGTCCGGCGGGAGTGCGTCGTCCTCCACGTCGATGAGCACACGTACATTCCCGTTCCCGTTAGATGGCGGCTTTTGTGCCTGCGGGCTGATTGTCTCGTCGGCCTCAGCCGTTGCCGTTTCCGGCAAATCGGATGTTGAGGGTTGATTGGTCGAATTTGGCATCGGCTATTTCCAGATTCCAGAGTGCGTATGGGAGTACGATATTGCGGCGGTATGGCCCAACGCGCAGCGTCAGCTCATCCCGCGAACGATAGAGGTCTAGCTCGCCCTTGTCCACGAAGGGCAACACGACGGACAGGCGGTAGGCCCCGTCGTCCTCCGGCGTGATCTGATGGGTGGTGCCTTCAAACAGGCGTTGGTTCGGCTCGGTCTCGTGGTAGAGTTCCTCGCCCAGCTTGCGAAGCATATCCAGGCCGCCCATCTCCTGGCCGAACATCGGTGCGGTGAGCAGGGGCAGGTCGCCAAATGCCTCTTTGATGAAGGCCAGGTTTTCCTTCTGTTTCTCCTTACGCCCGGCAAAGTAGGGGTCTGTCACTTCGTCGGGGATGAGACGGTTGCAGATGATGGCGTCCGTTGCATAGCCGTACAGGTTGAGGTAGGTGTAGGTGCGTTGTGTCTCTTTGATGACCATGTGTTCCGGGTTCACGACAAGCCGCATGGAGGCGATTTCGGGGTCTGCCAGCAGTTCGCGCACGCGGTCCAGCGTGTTGAACAACTCGTTGACCTGCTCCCAGGCGTCCTCGTCCGGGACGGCATCGCGCCCGATCATCTTGCCGAGTGGCCGCAACACACGAGCCGCGCCACGGGTGATGGTGAACAGCTTCTCGAACCACCAGCGCGTGACATCCGGCAGGGAGAGCAAACGCAGGGTTTCGGCGGTCGGGGCGGCGTCCACCACCAATACATCGAATTCTCCATCACGGACGTACTTGTCGATCCAAAGGAGGTGCGCCCCTTCTTCGAGGCCCGGTAGAATCGTGACTTCCTCCGCGACAATCCCAGTGGCCTGGCTGCTGAAGAGAGCGATAAGGTACTTTTGGAAGGTGCCCCAGTATTTGTCCATGCTGTAGCGGGCATCAACTTCCTGTGCCCACAGGTTTTCGTGAAGTTCGACCGGCTCCGGGCCGATCTTCTTGCCTAGCGAGTCCGCAAGGCTGTGGGCGGTGTCCGTGCTGATAACGATGGTCTTTAGCCCGGCCTCGGCACAACGCAATGCGGTCGCCGCAGAGACACTTGTCTTGCCGACGCCGCCTTTCCCAGTATGCACGATAATACGCATGATGACCTATTCCTTGTGCTCAACAGTTTCATTATATAGTTTGCCATTGGCGGCCTAAAGGGTACGCCTGCTGACACCCACCCG
The DNA here is from genome assembly GCA_964462905.1 of uncultured Anaerolineaceae bacterium. Taxonomy (GTDB): domain Bacteria; phylum Chloroflexota; class Anaerolineae; order Aggregatilineales; family Phototrophicaceae; genus DAOTTY01. The sequence continues at coordinate 27,483 of CAYWZS010000007.1, read as the reverse complement.
ATGCTCATCTACACATCTATACACCGATTGGGGGGTGTAGGGTGTGGCTGTGGGCGTATTTTTTAGATAACGTTGATGTTTGACAGGGTAGCCCTTAGCTTTTGGCTGTTGGCTAAAAATTTGTAGGACCGCGCCCTACATCCTGCTGAGTTGTACAGGTGCAGTCTTGCAGAGATCGTCTTTTCAAGCATACACACAACACGGAAGCAATTATCAGAGGGGAGCAGCAATGGCACAGGAACGGACATTGGCTGGGCGCGTGGCGGTGGTGACGGGGGTAAGCCGCAAGGCGGGGATTGGCTATGCGATTGCACAGCGGTTGGCGGAACGGGGCGCACATTTGTTTTTGCATGGGCTGGCGTCCTATGATGCGATGCAACCCTACGGCGCGGACCCCGGCGGGATGGCAGAGATTGTCACCGATTTACGGGCGTTCGGCGGGAAGGTGGCCTACGTGAGTGCAGACTTTGCCGACCCAGACGCGCCGGAACGGGTGTTGGGGACGGCGCAAGTCGAGTATGGGCGGGTGGATATTCTTGTGGCAAACCACGCCTACAGCCGCAACGATGGCCTGGGGTCGCTTATGGCAGACGAGATCGACAATCACCTGCTGGTGAATGTGCGTGGGACGATGTTGCTGATACAAGCATTCACCAAGCAGTACGACACACTGGGCGGCGGGCGGGTGATCCTCATGTTGAGTGGGCCGCACCAGGGGCCGATGAGCTACGCGGCCAGCAAGGGGGCGTTGGCGGCGCTGGTTCCGTCGCTGGCGCGGGCCGTTGCCCACAAGAAAATCACGGTCAATGGGGTGAACCCTGGCCCAACGGATACGGGCTGGGCGGACCGCCAGACAAAAGATGCGGTCATCGCGGCACATCCGCAGCGGCGTTGGAGCCAGCCGGACGACGCGGCGCGCTTGGTCGCGTGGTTGGCGTCTGATGATGCGGAGTGGATCACGGGGCAGGTGATCGACAGCACCGGGGGGTTGTGAGCGTAACGTGATAATTTCGTTTAAATTGCACAACGACAACAGACAATTACGGGTTGTGGCGGGGTGCTGTGTCCCTACAATCGACTCGCAAGTGGCGTTTCCACTTGCACACACACTTAGTGCTTGGTGGAAAGGACACTTCCCCTCATCATGGAACTCACCCCGAATAACCACAAAACCCTCATCTCCCAAAGCGAGATCAACCAGCGTGTGCAGCAGATGGCGCGGCAGATTGAACGTGACTACGCCCACAGCGAGCGTCTGGTGCTGGTGTGCGTGCTAACGGGCGCACGCAAGTTCTTCGACAAGTTGAGCGCAGCGTTACGGATTCCGCACGAAAAGGCGACGATCCAGGTAAGCAGCTACGGGGTCGGCACGTACCTGAGTGATGGTAACGTGACGGTCAAGCAGCCGCTCAACGCAGATGTGATTGGGGCCGATGTGCTGGTGGTCGAGGACATCATCGACACGGGGTATTCCATACAGACGGTGTTAGGCATGGTGTGGGGTGCTGGTCCGCGCAGTGTGTGCGTGAGTGCGCTGTTGAGCAAGCCGGCGCGCCGGGCGGTGGACGTACCCGTGGACTATCTTGGGTTCGCGATTGACGATTATTTTGTGTTCGGCTTCGGCATTGATGTAGACGAGCAACACCGGGAACTGGACTACATCGGCTACTTTGAGATGTAGATGTGGATGGGCCGAGAATGGCGTCGATGTATCATGTCCCCAACACCGCTAGCAAAACCGATACCGTCACCAAGCTGGCAACCGTACTCACGAGCGTGACCGCGCTCACAAAGTCGGCGTTGTCGCCAAACTCCAGGGCAACAGCGGCGGCCAGTACCGCCGTTGGGGTGGAGGTCTGCACCACTGTTACGTCGAAGGCGGTCCCCTCCAGGCCGAGCAGTAGCGCAATCGGCGCGACCAGCAACGGCGCGGCCACGAGGCGTAACCCCGCTGCAATCCAGATTACGCGGAGGTGGCTCCCCAAGCGAATTTTGACGAGGCTCATCCCCAGTACGGCCAACATCGCCGGGATTGCGCCCGCGCCCATGATCTCTAGCGAGCGATCAATTGGCGTGGGAATGGGGATATTGGCTATTGCCAGCAACCCGCCGACCACCGTCGCGGAGAACACCGGAACTTTGAGCACGTTCATGACCGCCTCACGCACGCCTACACGCCCGTTAGACGCCAGGAAAATCCCGGCGTTGTTGCCGACGATGACCGTCAGCACATAGTAGATAGTGGCGATTTCCTCACCCTGGGGGCCGAAGGCGAAGGTGTTGAGCGGGATGCCATAGTTGGCCGCGTTGACCATCACAATACTGACGAGAAAGGCGCTCGTCAGCGCCCGGTCGATGTTGAACAGGCGCACGGCCCCATAGCCGACGGCGGTCATTGCCAGCGTGAACAGCAAAATCGTCCCGCCGATTGCCAGCACGTCCGCCGGGGTGAGGGTCGCGTTTGCCAGCGTCCGCAGTACGAGCGCCGGGACGAATACGTAGATAATCAGGCTAGAGATGGGGCGCGGGTCCGGGTTGAACACGCGCCCAAACAGGGCCGCCGCACCGATTACCAGGAAGATTGGCAGTAGAATGTTAACGGTGTTCAGCAGAATGGCGAACATGGGCGCGGCCCCTTGCATGACAGGAATCCGAGCGAGTTTACCCTGTGGACAGACCCCGTACCACCTCATAACGGTGACAGTCGGTGGTGTGGTCGTTCACCATCCCTGCCGATTGCATGTAGGCATAGCAGATAGTGGGGCCGACGAACGAGAAACCGCGCTTCTTGAGCGCCTTGCTCATGGTCGCTGACCTTTCAGTCTCGGTGGGGACATCGGCCTGTGTGCGCCATTTGTTCTGGGCGGGCTTGCCATCCACGAAATCCCACAGGTACTCGCGGAAGCTGCCGACCTGCGCCACGACATCTAGGTAGGCGCGGGCGTTTTTAACGGCAGCACGAACCTTCAGCTTGTTGCGGATAATGCGCGTGTCCTGAAGCAGGCCAGCGATTTTCGCCTCGTCGTAGGCGGCAATCTGCTCCGCGTCGAAGTTGTCGAAGGCTGCGCGGTAGCCCTCGCGCCGCTTCAGGACGGTGATCCAGCTTAGGCCCGCCTGCGCTCCCTCCAGAATGAGTAACTCAAATAGGTCGCGGTCGTCGGTGGTGGGGACGCCCCACTCCTCATCGTGGTAGGTGATGTAAACGGGGTCTTCCGTGACCCAGGCGCAACGCTGACACATGCGGTTTTTCCCTCCGTGTGTGGTTCGACGCAACCAGTGTAACGCGGGATTGCGGACAGCGGGGTGTCAGGAACTCGGCACCTCATCATCGAACCAGGCCAAGCTGCCCTCGCCGATCATCGGGATAATCTCACGATCCGGGAATATACGGTGGATGTCCTCCAGGTAACGGCCATTGCTAACATTTCGCGCCAGCACGATATCCGTATCCAGAAACGGCCCCGTCACGGCCAACAAGCTCCCGCCAGCCCGCCACGTCATAGAATCCCCCGTGATGATGATGAGTGCGGGGCGGTCCGTCTGGCGGCGCTCGTTCACAGCTTGAATAACATGTTCGCTGACCTCGTTGAAGTTGTTGAGAGCTTGCACACGAGGCAACCCGTAAACCGTGAAGTTCCAGGTGGTGACGGTGATAAGGGCGATGTACATCAGCGGACGGAGGCGCGTCCGGGCGAGTGCGCCAAGTGGGATCGCCGTGAGCAGGGCCGCCGCGCCCAACGCCTCGAAGTAGTAGCGGGTGCTGTAGCGTTGCGAGCCGATCCAATAGGCGAGGTGGGCCGCAACCAGCGCCAAGACGACCCCCGTTAACAACAGCGCCCAGCGCCGCTGCCGATGAAACAGGCCCACTGCCAACCCGAAGGGCAGCAGCACCCAGCTATAACCGCGCCCAGGGTAATAGTCCGCGTCGGTGAGCAGGTGTTCCTGCTGTTCCGCGTTGAGCGGGACGAACTGCCAGCCGAACAGGTCCACGGCGGTCAGGCTGAGGTCGAAGCGGGCGTGGCGTATGCCCTTCTCCAGCGTGTGCCCGTTGCGGCCAATATGCGGGCCGAAGCCGACGCGGTCGTACTCCCAGATGAGTTCGTAGGTGTTCTGGAAGGGGTCGCCGGTGGTGGCGTAGTTGTAGGCGGGGACGACCGGCATCACGGCCAAGGCGACGGCCCCTAGCGCGAGGCGGGGGCGCAGCGTCGGCCACAGGTCCCGGCGGCGCAGGGACAGGCCAAGCTGTACCAGGCTGTCGATGATGAAGGGGGTTGCGATGGCAACGGCGGTGAGCAACCGCGACACAGCCAGCGAGCCGAGCGCGGCCCCCGCGATGATACCCCATAGCAACGCCCGCCGCGCACGCCCCAGCCGCCAGTAGGCGTAGGTGAACGCCAGGACAAACGTGAGCGCGGCAGTGTGGCTCATCAGCGTGGCGTTGAGCAGCAACGCCATTGGGGAGAAGGTGAGCAGGGCTGCCGCAATCAACCCCGTGTGCATGGAGAACAGCTCCTCACCAATGCGATAGATCAACGCCACGGACAGCGCCGCGCAGACCGCGTTCACAATCCACGGGGCACCTGCTAACACGCCCAACGCCAGCATCAGCGACCAGCCGGGCGTGTATTTGCTGAACGCCTTGCCGTCCTGCATCACGACGAAGGGCTGCCAGAAGGCGACAGTCGGTTCGGGTTGGGGCGCGGTGATGTGCCCGGCGGCGAATACGCGTGCTTGGTACAGATAAGCAATTTCGTCCTCCAAGTGGGGGAGGCGCTCGAAAACCGTCCGGCTAAGGGTTGCGCTCAGGCCGAACGCCAGCAGGACTAGCACCAGGGCCAGCCCGCGTGTGATCGATTGGGTGTGATTGGGTGTGTGTAGCATGTTGGGGCGGTGGGCGGGAAACGCGGCTGTAACACGATTACCGCCCGGTTTTGGGTGGGCGATCACTCCACTTGGACCTTGACCTTGGTCTTGCCCGTGGTGGACGGCGGCTGGTTGTCGTCGTCGTCACCCTCGGTTGTGGTGGCACTGGGGGCGTCCGACTTGGTGAGCTTCTCTAGCTCGTCGATAGTATAGTCTACCAGTGTCTTGAGGCCCTTACGGAACTCATCACGGGCGACGGCGCTGTGCTCCTTGAAGCCGGGCGGGAACAGCGCGTCAATCGCCTTGCCGGACTCCTCAAAGCCACGGCGGCCATGCTCCATGAAGTCGTCCCAAACCCGGTTGAACTCGGTTTTTGGCTCGTCGTTGGGGGTGTTTTGCGGCTCGTTGGTCATCTTTACTCCACATTCATGCTAACTAAAATCGATGATCCTGCATCGGCAGGCTGTGGTGTCATAGGCCATGCTTAAACATTATACGTGGAACTTGCGGAATTTGTCACAAAATCTGCATTAATATCCGCGATCTGCGAGGTAACGGTTTAGCAAGGGGCGGTTTTCAAGGTAAAGTTGCAGGTTCTCCGCGAATAATGCAGCGGCGCGAGCGTGATAGCGGTGACTGTTCCCGGCGACGTGTGGCGACAGGATGACGTTAGGAAGTTCCCACAGTTTGCTGTCCTTTGGAAGTGGTTCCTGCTCGAACACATCCAGCAGCGCCCCCGCGATGGCCCCGTGTTCCAACGCTTCAATGAGATCTGGCTCGTTGACGATGCCCCCGCGTGCGATGTTGACGAGGACCGCTGTCTCGCGCATGGCCGCGAACACGGTTTTATCCACAATGCCGCGTGTGGCGTCCGTCAGTGGCATGAGCAGCACGAGGAAATCACACTCGGCGGCCATGCTCCTCAGCGCCTCCGGTGGGTAGATGCGGTCGGGGATTTCTGCGTTGGGGTCGCCTGTCCCCGCTTCGACGTAACTGATGTGGTCGGTTGGCTCCATCACATCCCGTTTGATTGCTAGCACGTTCATCCCTAGCGCGTGGCTGGCACGGGCCAGTTCTCGCCCGATGCTGCCGTAGCCGACGATGCCGAGGGTCTTGCCGCGCAAGTGGGTGGGCGAGAACACATCCCCGCGTTTGTCTTCCCAGTGTTTCTGACGTTGATGCTGGAGCATCAGCGGGATTTTATAGATCCAGGCGAGCATCATACCAAGCGCGTACTCAGTCATGGGGACAGCGTGGATGCCGCTGGCGGTGGTAATCTTCACATCGCGGTCCGCTAGGCCGGGGTGCTGTAACAGGTGTTCAATCCCGGCGCTGTTAGCCTGGACCCATTTTAGGTTCGGGGCCTGGTCACGCGCTGGTAGCAGGCCGTATGTGTAGAGCACTTCGACGTTTTCCCAGGCGTCATCCGGCACGTCCGGGTGATGGCGTTCCAGGTGGAGTCGGGGAGAAATAGCACGGAGCAGGTCCATAATTTCGTCGGAGAAGTCAATGGCGACGAGGACGTTCACGGGTTGATTAGTCAATTTGGGTGTCCTTGGGTTGTCGGTCGGCGATATTGTGCCAGATTATAGCGACAGGCTTCAGGACACCCAACTGTCTCACGACACTAACGGCGGATGACACGCAGAATCGCCAGCAGGATCACCGCGCCGACAAAGGCGACGACGATACTGCCGAAGTTAAACCCGGTTGCCGAGGCGTTAATCCCCAGAAAACCTAGGACGATTCCACCGAGGAAGCCACCGATAATCCCGACGACGATGTCCCCGACAAGACCTTGACGCTTATTCGTTTTCATAACAATGCTGGCGAGCCAACCAGCGAGTGCGCCCATGAGAATCCAACTCAGGACGGCGAAGGGGTTAAAGAGGTTTGGCATGGTGTGTTCTCCCTGTTGATATTGATAAGTAGGCCTCACATCTCATTGTAGCATCAATCTTTTGGGGGTGCTGGCCGCCAACAGAATAAATAATTTATCTTATGAGATAAGATTATGATGAGCATTGCGTCACCACGCCCGCAATTCAGGCTATTGTGAGAGATAGCACAATTTAACATGGAGAGTACTTTTAAGGTATGTTTTTAGATCGCACGCACAAGTGGGTTTACCTGTTCGATGAGGGGAACATGAGCATGAAACCCCTCATGGGCGGTAAGGGGGCCAACGTCGCGGAGATGATGAGCGCCGGTTTGCCAGTTCCACCGGGGTTCACCATCACGACGGAGGCCTGTAACGCCTATTTGGAGTACAACGGGCAGTTTCCAGAGGGTATGTGGACCCAGTCGAAAGAGGCATTGGCGGCTGTTGAGGCGGAGACAGGGCGCAAGCTAGGCGACCGGGAGAACCCACTGTTGGTCTCCGTGCGGAGTGGCGCAGCGGTTTCGATGCCGGGGATGATGGACACGGTGTTGAACCTGGGCCTCAACGATGACACGGTGGAGGGGTTAGCCAAGCTCACCGGGGACCGTCGCTTTGCGCTAGACGCCTACCGTCGTTTCATCAGCATGTTTGGGCATATCGTAATGGGGGTGGATAGCTCACGCTTCAGCCGGGTTTTAGAACGCTTCAAGGCACAAACGGCGACGGGCAAGGACACCGACCTCACCGAGGACCAGCTAGAACAGGTCATTGAGTCGTATAAGACGATTATCTTCTCCAAGCAACGTGGACACGAGTTCCCGCAAGATGCCTACAACCAATTACGCATGGCGATTAGCGCGGTGTTCGACAGTTGGAACCGCCAACGCGCCATTGACTATCGTCGAGTCCATGGTATCCGAGATACCCTGGGGACGGCTGTCAACGTGCAAACGATGGTCTTTGGCAATATGGGCTGGGACAGCGGCACGGGCGTAGCCTTCACACGGCACCCAGCGACGGGCGAGAAGACGTTCTTCGGGGAGTACCTGCTGAACGCGCAGGGTGAGGACGTGGTGGCGGGCATCCGCACGCCGAACGATGTGCAGGAACTCGCTAACGACATGCCAGCGGTGTTCAACCAGTTGTCGGAGATTGCCCAGCAGCTTGAGCGCCATTACAAGGACATGCAAGATATCGAGTTCACGATTGAGCAGGGCAAGCTGTGGCTGTTGCAGACCCGCACGGGCAAGCGGACGGGTGCAGCGGCAGTCAAGATTGCGGTGGACATGGCGGGTGAGGGGCTGATTACCGAGCGGCAGGCTGTCGTCCGGGTGGAGCCGCAGCAACTTGACCAGATGTTGCACCCGATGGTAGACCCGGATGTCGACGCTGACCAACTCACGATGGGGCTACCTGCCAGCCCTGGGGCTGCGGTTGGTCGTGTGGAGTTCAAGCCGGAGGAGGCCGCACGGCTGGCCGCTGAGGGGATCCCGGTGATCCTTGTGCGCCAGGAAACCAGCCCGGACGACTTCCAGGGCATGGTGGATAGTGAGGCCATCCTGACGGCGCGTGGTGGCATGACCTCACACGCGGCGGTAGTGGCCCGTGGGATGGGTAAGCCGTGCGTGGTCGGCGCGAACGAAATCAACATCAACCACGATGAAGGGGTGTTCACGGTCAACGGACGGGCTGTGCGCCGTGGCGATTGGCTAACGGTGGACGGCTCCAGCGGGGCGGTACTGCTGGGCCAGGTACCCATCAAAGAGCCGGAACTGGGCGACAACTTCAAGACAATTATGGAATGGTCGGACCAGTACCGTGTAATTCGCGTGCGTGCCAATGCGGACACCGCCCACGATGCGTTGGTCGCCCGCAATTACGGCGCGGAGGGCATCGGCTTGTGTCGGACGGAGCACATGTTCTTCGGGGAGGAGCGGCTGGCGATCATGCGTGAGATGATTCTTGCGCCGGACCGGGCCTCACGCGAGGCGGCGTTGGAAAAGTTGCTGCCGATCCAGCGTAGCGACTTTCGCGACCTGTTCTACGCGATGGAGGGGTTACCCGTTACGATTCGCCTGTTAGACCCACCGCTGCACGAGTTCCTGCCGAGCTACGAGGAGCTGCAAGCGGAGCTGATGCAGTTGAAGCTCACGATGCAGAAGGCCGAAACGTTTACGGACATGGACGCCACACTCAAGCAGATTTGGGAGCGTGAGCACCTGTTGGACCGCGTGGACCAGTTGCGTGAGGCTAACCCGATGCTCGGCCACCGTGGATGCCGCCTGGGGATGCTCTACCCGGAGGTCACGCAGATGCAGGCGCGGGCGATCTTCGAGGCGGCGTGCGAGGCGCAGGGCGAGGGCGTTGATGTACAGCCGGAGATTATGGTCCCGCTGGTGTCGATCAATCACGAGTTGGCGAACCAACGCGGCATCATTGAGGAGATTGCCGCCGAGGTGATGGGCGCGTATGGGATGCAGGTGGATTATACCATCGGCACGATGATCGAGTTACCACGGGCTGCGCTGACGGCGGACGAGATCGCCGAACACGCAGACTTCTTCAGCTTTGGTACCAACGACCTGACGCAGACGACATTCGGCCTCAGCCGTGACGACAGCAACCGCTTCCTGCCGTTCTACGTGTCGCGCAATGTGATGAAGAACGACCCGTTCCAGGTGTTAGACCAGACAGGTGTCGGCCAATTGGTGCAGATCGGCGTGGAGAAGGGCCGTAAGACGAAGCCGGAGATGAAGATCGGCATCTGTGGCGAACACGGCGGCGAGCCGTCCAGCATTGACTTCTGCCAGCGCAACGGCCTGAACTACGTGAGTTGTTCGCCGTTCCGGGTGCCGATTGCGCGGCTGGCAGCAGCACAGGCGGTCATTGTCGCGGAAGATGAGAAGGCCTCCCCGGAGATGGAACCGTCTCCGGGCGACTAATCGCCACATTTCCTGTACAACTCCTACATGGGCCGTCCACTTGGGCGGCCTTTTTCGGTGCCTGGGTTGCTTGACAATATTCCATATGGTGAATTATAATTTCACTATATGAAACCTAAGTTCATTATATGGAACCCTGCATGACTGGAACCCAGGCCATCAACCGCGCCCTACAAATCCTCAAAGTCTTTGATGACCACAACCCACGCTGGGAACTCACCGCGCTGGTGGAGGCAGTTGGCCTCAACAAGACGACTGTATTTCGTATTCTGACGGCGCTGGAGGCTGAGGGGTTGATCGAAAAGACAGACACAGGGGAGTATCGGTTGGGGTCGGAGGCGATTGCAATAGGCGGACGGGCCGCCCGTGCCAACCCGCTACGCGAAGCGGCCAGCGGACACTTACGGGCGCTGTCACGGTCCACAGGGGAGACAACCACACTCGAAATTGTACGGCGGGACGTAGACGGCGCGGCCTACATGCTCGTGATTGACGAGGTGCTGGGCAAGCATCTGGTCGGCATCACGCAGTACATCGGCACACGCCTGCCCATCCATGCCACATCGACGGGCAAGGCGGTTCTTGCCTTTCTGCCAGACAATGCCCGCCACGACCTGTTGCCGCCGGAGTTTACCCCGCTGACGGCCCACACGAACCACAATGTAGACGCCTTCAACATGGCGCTGGATGCAACCTATGCCTGCGGCTATGCACTGGTGGCGGGCGAACTAGAGGAGGGCGTAATTGCCGTTGGTGCGCCGGTATTTGACGCAAACGGTGGGCCGATTGCGGCGGTGAGCCTCGTCGGGCCGAGTGTGCGCTTTACGCGGTCCCGTGCGACCGAACTCGCGTCACAGGTTGTTGAGGCAGCCCACTATATTTCACACGACATCGGCTATAGAGAAATAATCCAAAAAAGTTAGACCTTAGAGGACAATCACATGGCGACATTAGACTATTTAACAGAGGAAACATCCGCCCCACAAGCCGACATCGCCCAGGACGCCGTGCAACTAGCGGCAAAGCTACTGGCAAATGCCAAGGCGGACCAGTCCGCAGGTGAACGCGCCCAGGCCGCCAAGTTCGGTGGCATGATGAACGACCCGGACGGTAAGACGCTGACCATGCTCATGCCGGACCAAGCGTTTCGCTCGCACGACGCCGCCCGCGTTGCCGGGCAAATTCGTCACCTGACGGAGCGTTACGGCGTGCCGTCTTACATGGAAACCTGGGAGCGTGCCGCGCTGTGGATGGGCAACCTTGCCGGGAAAATTGCCCCAGACCTTGTGGTGCCGTTTATTGTCGCCAAGCTCCGTGCGGAGACAAACAACGTGATTCTGCCCGGTGAGCGGGATCGCTTCAAAGCCTATTTAGACAAGCGCCGCACTACTGGAACCCGCCTCAACATCAACTACCTGGGGGAGGCGATTCTGGGAGAGGGCGAGGCCAAGAAGCGCCTGGACGCCTATTTGGACCTGCTGGCAAACCCAGATGTCGAGTACATCTCGGTGAAGATCAGCTCGGTGTTCAGCCAGATCCACCTCATTGCCTTCGATCACACCGTCGAGGCTATCAAGGCGCGGTTGCGGACGCTGTATCGGCAGGCGATGAAGCACGAGTTCCGTGCGCCAGACGGCACGACTGCGCCCAAGTTCGTTAACCTGGACATGGAAGAGTACCGCGACCTGCATCTCACCGTTGAGGCGTTTAAGGGCGTGCTAGACGAGCCGGAGTTCTATACCTACCGTGCCGGGATCGTGCTGCAAGCCTACCTACCAGACTCACACGCGGTTCAGCGTGACCTGACAGCTTGGGCGCTGGAGCGCGTGGCAAATGGCGGCGCACCCATCAAGCTCCGCATCGTGAAGGGGGCGAACCTCGCGATGGAGCGGGTGGAGGCAGCAACGCATCACTGGCCGCAAGCCCCCTACACCACCAAGCACGAGGTAGACGCCAACTTCAAGCGGATGGTGACGTATGGCACCACGCCAGAACGCGCCCCCGCCGTGAACATTGGTGTTGCCAGCCACAACCTATTTGACGTGGCTTATGCGCTGCTGTTGCGCGACGAACACGGCCTCTCGGACGAAATCGAGTTTGAGATGTTGGAGGGGATGGCGAACCACCAGGCGCGGGCGGTCCAGAACGCAGCCGATGGCCTGCTGCTGTACGCACCTGTCGTCAAGCGCGAGGATTTCCACAGCGCGATTGCCTATCTTGTGCGGCGGCTGGACGAGAACACCGCAGAGGAGAATTTTCTGCATGACCTGTTCGCGTTGGAGCCGGGAACGCCGCAGTGGACCAAGCAGCGCGACCGTTTCCTGGCGGCCTACGCGGACATGTACGAGGTGCAGGACGGGCCGAACCGCACCCAAGACCGCAACACCGAGGAAATCACCTTTGATGTTGACGCCCCGTTCGAGAATGTGGCGGATACCGACTTCTCGCTGCGCCAAAATCAACAGTGGGCGGCGGCACACATCGCACGTTGGCAGTCCCGTGAGATTGAGGACATCCCGCTGCAAATCGGCGGTGAGATGATCCACACGGACGCCAAGGCCAACGGTAACGATCCGGCGCGTCCGGGTGTGGTGGCCTATCGCTACGCGCTGGCATCTCCGGCACAGATCAACACCGCGCTCGAAACAGCAGTCGCGGCGCAGTCTGGGTGGGCGGGGCGGTCGCTTGAGGAGCGCAAGGCGGTGCTGGTTCGCTGTGCTGAGGTGCTGGCGAACCGTCGCGGGGACTTTGTCGGCGCGATGAGCGTAGATGGTGGTAAGACCGTGGACCAGAGCGACCCGGAAGTCTCCGAAGGTATTGACTTTGCGCTGTACTACGCTCGTAGCTTTGACGGGTTGGCGGATGTGCTCGAAACAACCACGTTCACGCCGTTCGGGACGGTGTTGGTTACGCCGCCGTGGAACTTCCCGATGGCGATCCCGGCGGGTGGGGCGCTGGCCGCGCTCATGGCCGGAAACACGGTGATCTTCAAGCCTGCGCCGGAGGCCACGCTGGTTGGCTGGTTGATCTGTAACGCGCTGTGGGACGCTGGTGTGCCGAGAGACGTGTTGCAGTTCGTGCCGACCACCGACGATGAAGTCGGGCGTGGGCTGGTCACGGATGACCGTGTGGACGCCGTGATTCTCACCGGGGCCTATGAAACGGCGCGTATGTTCCTGGGCTGGAAGCCGGAGCTGCGCCTGTTCGCGGAGACCAGCGGCAAGAACAGCATGATCGTTACCGCAATGGCAGACCGCGACCAAACCGTGAAAGACCTCGTGAAATCAGCCTTTGGTCACGCTGGGCAGAAGTGTTCCGCCGCGAGCCTGGGTATATTGGAGGCAGAAGTTTATGATGATGAGGCGTTCCTGCGCCAACTGAAGGACGCCGCGCAGAGTCTCGCGGTGGGGCCAGCAGGTGATCTCCACAACGTGATACCGCCCGTTATCCGCGAGCCGGACGCCAAGCTGCGCCGCGCCCTCACCCAGCTAGAGCCGGGAGAGTCGTGGTTACTGAAACCACAGCCGGACCCGGATAACCCGAACCTGTGGACGCCGGGCATCAAGCTAGGCGTAAAGCCGGGGTCGTTCTTCCACAAGACGGAGGTGTTCGGCCCGGTATTGGGCCTCATTCGTGCGGACGACCTGAACCACGCCATCGACATCGCAAACGACGTAGACTACGGGCTGACGAGCGGCCTGCAAACGCTGGATGACCGTGAAATCGCCGTCTGGCGGGACCGCATCCACGCGGGGAACGCCTACATCAACCGCGTGACTACGGGCGCGATTGTGAACCGTCAGCCTTTCGGCGGCTGGAAGAAATCGGCCTTCGGTTACGCGAAGGCGGGTGGCCCTAACTACGTGTTATCGCTGGGGACGTGGCGGGACCGTGAAACATCCCCGCAAACGCGGGTGATCCGGGCGCGTGAGTCCTACCGGGCGGCCTGGACGAAGCACTTCAGCCAGGAACACGACCTGAACCGTATTTTGGGCGAGTCCAACGACTTTCGCTACCGTACAATCAAGCGCCTGATTTTGCGCTTGACTTCGGGCGACCACAGTAACGCCCTGCTGATGCGTGTCCTTATGGCCGAGGATGTGACGGGAGTTCCGGTGCGTGTAAGTACCTCGGACTCTGCTTTCATCCCACCAGCGATGGGCGTGCTGCACGGGGTTGATGTCGTTGTAGAGAATGAGGCCGGGTTGATCGCGGCATTGGCGGACGATGACTATCGCTACTTCCAGCGGTTGCGCTACCTGAGCGGTGACGTTCCGGCGGCGGTGCGTGAGGCGGCGATTGAGCAGCACGTCCCGCTGATTACCGCCCCCGTTTCGTCAAATGGGCGCTTGGAACTGCGCCACTACCTGATGGAGCAGGCCGTCTCCCAGACAACCCACCGTTACGGCAACATCTTGGAGGGGTAATGAGCATTCCGGGGGCGTACCGTCGTGGTGCGCCCCGCTGCTGTGTCGGAATACTATGGTACTGATTCACCGATGTGGTCAACAATTAGGGTGGCATCAGTGGCCGTGACACTGTTGTTGCTATCCACGTCCGCGCTCATGTCGCCAGAGCCAATTCGATTGAGCACATAAGCTACGTCTGTTGGTGAGACATCATCGTCGTTGTTCACGTCGTAGTCGGCGGTTGTGAGCGAATTACAGAGGGCTACGGTTCCCTGTGGGTCAGCTTGTTGACCAAACCAAACGACGGCGTAATTCCCGTAGATGCCCACACCCACCGCCTGAAACGGGAAGTCCGCCCAAATGCCCTGGTTCAACATCACGGCGTCGTGGGGTGGGCTACCTTGCCACCCGTTGAAGGCGTTTTCGGCAGTGGCCCCGACGCCCGTGCGGTAGGAAATCTCAAAGCCGGATGACGAATAGACGTTGTTTGTGATCTCTTTGGGCTTGTTCCACATCCCAGAGGCGTAATTGTGATCCGGGGTGTAACAGACTGGCGACCACACACCATTCGCGGACCAACTGTGTATATTACACGCGATGCCCCGGTTATCTGTTCCCGTGTCGGGGCGGTGCGTTTGTAGGTCTTGGACGTGGTACTGTGCGACCGTCACCAGCGACTTGCTCACCGCAATTGCGGGCTGGCCGTTCTGTTGGCGGTACGCGTTGATATACCCTACCAGTTCCGCTTCTTCTGTTGACAAACAGTCTCCGATGGCGGCCTCGACACGGGTTGGCGACACCGAGAACAGCACGACGACCATCAAGCACGCAAACACCCAGGGCAATAATGAAAAATTGTTTTTCATGATGAAACCTATATGAATTACAACGGAAAATCAATTGTATTATAGGCCATGCCTGGCACATATGGAAGCAAAGCCACTAAGTTTTTACAGTTTTACGTTTTGCTTGCAAACCATGCCCTGCCAAACGGCGGCGCTACTCCCCCAAAAACGCCACAATCCGTTTTGCCACCTCTGGTTGGCTCAGGATGCGCCGATGCCCGTAGCCGGACGTGAACAGCGATTCCGCGCCGTCCCAGTTGGCGACGATGTTTTCCGCGTCACTGAAGGGGACGATGCGGTCTTTCTGGTCGTGGATCACCAACCCTGGCTGGCGAATTTGTTTCACGAGTTTTGAGACATCCGTGTCCGTGAGTGCCATCCCCAGGCGGTCCTCATACAGCGATTTCATCCCGTTGTAGACGCTATCCGGCAGGCCAACGGTGGTCGCAAACAGTTCCGGGTAGCGGCGCAGAATATCCGGTGCGCCGATAATCACCACGCGCTCAATCGGGAGGTCGGGGTAGCGTCCGACGGCGGCCATCGTGCCGCCTGCGCCAAGTGAATGGGCGATCACGCCCCGCACCGTGCCAATCTGACCAAGTACCGCAATCACGGCGTCGGAGAACTCCAGCGGGTCAGCATATTGGCCCTCGCTGCGGCCATGTGCAGGGCCATCAAACGCGACGACCCGATAGCCTGCGTTTAGTAAA